>SESX01000076.1 GCA_004367365.1 Candidatus Acetocimmeria pyornia | reverse complement strand
AAAATACTGGTTCCACCCAGGATTTTCATCCTTCGGGTTACCGCCGACGTCCAGGCGGCATGGGCGACTTCTACGAAAATGCCATCGTCCACCTCGCCAGGATTGCTCCTCCACTCGCCTTTCTTATTCCTCGCCCCTTCGGGGCTGCGGCATAACCGGTCTCGTTCCGGAGCAACCCTGGCGTCCAACCTTTGCGAGATACCGATTCCAATTTTCATCCTTCGTGGTGCCGCCGCGCCGCAAGGCGGCATGGAGCACTGGTCCAAAGCCACTGGCTCCACACTGGATTCGCATGCTTAGTGGTGCCGCCGCGTTATTGGGCGGCACGGAGGACGCTATCAAAATCCTTCTACGTTCTGGGTTTTATACGTCATACGTTCAACCTCTCCCCGTCCAGGTAAATTAGGCTCCGTCCGAACCTTCGGATATTGGCATTACCCTCCCGGACCTTGAGCAGTCGTTCCAGGCCAAACCCAATACCTACCCATGGATCCACAAGTCCCCACCCGGAATCCAGCGGGTGGGGGCCCATGGCTCCTGACCCCACCTCGATCCCCGCGAGAACATCGATTGTTTCTCCGTAGACTGCACACTGCTTCCTGGTGATCCGGTAACCAGAGATCCCCACAACCCCCATCACCAGCTCGGCCATTTCGGCTAATCTTTGCTCTCTCTGCTCTTTTTCTGTACCAAGTTCTACCAAGTTGAGCATTGTAAACTCGGTTAGGTGGTCGGTCCCTTCAGATTCCTTTCGAAAACAAGAACCGATTTCGAAAATCTTGATGGGTTTTTCCCAAATACCCTCCAACAAACGCAAGAGGTAGTAGAGGTTAGGAGCCAGCATGGGCCTCAGGCACCTGTTTTTATCCACCCAGTACACCTGTTTAAATAAAGGGTGCTTTTCCGTGATAGACATCTTGGCCAAGAGCCCCTTGGCCAAAATATGCGGAGTTGTTACCTGGACAAAGCCCTGTTCCGTAAGGGCCTTTGTCAGCTCATCCTGGAGCCTCGACAACCTGGAACGCCTGAAAGTGTTGCGCAGCTCCACGAGGTTCTTCCTTGCCTTCTTGGCAAGGCTGTCCTCCAACTGGTGAAAGGCCCGATTCCGCTCGTCGTGACCAGAAAATGTCCGTTCAAGTACCTCTCTTGGAGCATTGAGTTCCTGGAGACGCTGTTTCTGCGTCGCTGTCCACGAACAGGGCATCTCATTCATCACCCTAGAGAAGATTTCTTCAAGAACCGGTTTACGGAATTAATCTCAATTCCCAAAAGCCGCGCGATCCTGAATTTGGCTTCCATTCCCTTGGGCTCTCCGGCAACAGCATGAACTCGACCCAGGCCCAGGTCTTGCCGGACCTCGCCCATAACCACCTCATCTGTTAAATCCTCTACGGAAACACCCAGCTTTTCAGCTACGTATGCCTTCGCTTCTCCCAGACGCATCCCGCGGCTCATTTGCATCCGCGCCACCAGGTCTCCGGTGGTACGTACTCCGCCCATGCCCGCGGCCAATGCGTGCGTAATGGCCATCCCAGCGGGATCGCCAACTCCCACCTACAACCCATCAAGCCTAGCTATTTCTGCCATGGCCACCGATACCCGGCTCACAGCATCAACCGGCGTTGTATCCACCACGGGCACACCACCGACCCCCATGCCCACGTTGGCATGCACCGGGATCTCGGAAGCATCCACGCAGGCTTTCATGAAGGTCACAGCCCGGGCCAGGTTCCAGGGGAAGGATTTGCTGCTGTTGGTGTTCACGACGGCACCGAAAATACGTACGCCCGCCTTTGCTGCCAGTTTGACCTGCTGATGGGGATAAAGCCCGGCCAGGCGGACACCGTCGTACGTCAGTTCCCCGTGCATCCCGATGACAAACTCGCCCGCCATTCCCATTTCAATGCAAATGTCGGGGTATTTCTCCTTTAGTTTCTCGGTGGCCTGGAGAGCCGCCAAGAAATCACTGTCCCCGGCTGCCCCGGTAGTATCAAAGTTAATCCCGTCGGCACCACCTTCATACATTCTGCCGGCCACATAAACCATGTCGCTAACCGCCAGCTTGACGGCTTCCTCTTGAGCATCACGTGCCTCTTCAATCTTGCCCATAGGCAGCAATTCCGCCGGGTTTGGTATCGGCCCATCGGGCTGACTGTACAACCCCAGGTTGGGCATTGCCCCGTAGAAAAGAGGCAAAACAGTTACCAAGAGCGCCTGTTCCAGTTCTGCCCTTTCCTCGGCAACAATGGGCTTGATGGCCTTGTAACTGTAGTCAATGTGGGCCAGTTCCATGGTGTCTGCCCCGAAGGCCCTTTCATGGGTTTGAATGATCTGGGTGCGACCGATGGGAATACCTAGGCGCAGCATCTTTAAGGTACCCCCATCATAAGTCAGCACCAGTTCATTTCCCGTCTCTGTACCGATAAACTTGGCCGGAGTACAACAAATCTCCAGCAGCCTGTCTAGTTCATCACTTGTCAGCGGTGCGATCTTACCTCGGGTAACGGCATCCTCGCACCCCTCTTCCAGGTCTGCCTTGATCTGGTCCACTGTGGCTTCGAACAAGGACCCGTCTCCGTTTCTAACAAGAACCACCGCCTACCAGCTCCTTTTTTGGATATTCATCTCTCGCGCGTTACCAGTTCCTTCTCCGCCTCAAGAACAATGGAGCGTAGCTCTTGAGCCACCCCGGAAGGCAGGGGGTCAGGCTTATGGTTCTCCAAGATATACCTGGCTTCTTCCCTGGCGCGCTCAGTCAGGTCTTTTGCTCCACCCTCTTGCCAGAACTCCCTCCTCCTGCGGTCCAGCAGTTTCGGCTGGGAGTGCAAGGTTTTCATGTACCGGAAAGTATGTTCCTGCAGCAGGAAGTCACCACCGGCCCCTACCTGGTTGATGACATCCACTGCCAGGGTCTCATCCCTCACCGGAATCCCCTGCACGGCCCGCTTGATCATCTTGGCGATTTCGTTATCCATCACCAGTTGTTCGAAGCTAAAGGTAATCCCCAGCTCAAGCATCCCGAGACCATAGATCAAGTTCGCTCCGGCCAGGGCCGGAAGCAAGCCCGTGATTGTTTTTTCGTGGGCAGCCTGAGCGTCGGGCACCTTGCTATCAGCCTAGCCCCCGGCAACAAAACTCGGCAGCAGGTAGAACTGCGCCAATCTGGCCACTCCGGCGCTGATCATCCCCAACTCCGGTGTCCCCACCGGTGCCGTCGAGAGCTTCAAATCCATGATGGTCGTGGAACTCCCGTAAATTACCGGTGCCCCCCTACAGGTCAACTGGCTCAAGGTAATTCCCGCCAACACTTCCGCGTTATGGGTAATCAGAGTCCCAGCCAGGGTAATGGGCGCTGAGGCACCGGACATGGCCATGGACAAGATATTAACGGCCACGCCCGTGCGGGCACACTCGATGATGACCTCGCAGCAGTCCCTGATGAGCTTCAGTGGACTGGTCGGACAAACGAAGCAGGAGATAATGGGGCGGTCACGCAGCTTTTCCTTCCCACCTACCACGGCACCCGCCATCTCCAAGAGCGTCCGGGCCTGCTCACCGTTGTCCGGACCCTGGAAACAGTGTTTCGAAGTATTCGTCAGGTAGGCTTCGGCCTCATGGAGGGTTGCCACTTCCTGGGGCACATCCCTGGCACCGACAGCCCGCTCGTAAACGTCAATCTCGCTTAGGGCGTCAGCGAGCAGTGCCGTTCTACCTACATCTTCTTTGGTGGACTTTCGGTACTCCCCGGTAAAAGGGTCGATGACCATAATCCCCTTGCCAAAGGTGGTAAAGCCCACCCTGTTGCTTTCCAGGACGAAGTCGTTCTCGGGATTTCGCCCGGCCAAAACTAATTTCCCCGGCGCCGAGCGCACGGCCTCTTCCACCAGGTATGGTGGGATTTTCACAACCTTGGTCTTAGGGTCAACCCTCGCCCCTCCACCGTCAAAAATCTCCAAGGCCTCTTCTGCTTCAACGTAAACCCCGGTTTTCTCCAGCACTTCCAGGGTCGCCAGGTGAATGTCGTACAAGTCGTCATCAGAAAAAATAGTCAGCCCCATTCCTTCCCGTCGTCCCAGACCGGCATGCAGGTTCCTCCTCAACTGAATACCCCCTTCCTCTTCAAACTCAATACCTTTCCTTCCAATCTTGACCCCACGCTATATACCCCGCCTCACTTACCCATTGTTCACCCCCATGATTTTTGGCACTTTTCCCTCTTTCCCCTTAAAGCAAGGTTCGTGCCAATCAAGAACAACCCCCGTCATCCAGCAACCGGCCGGGCAGTTCCCTCACTGCAAATTAAAGGCACATGCCCTAGTACATTGTTCATTATGCACTCATACATAGCACTCTTTTCCAACTGCCACTCCAAGGCATATACTCCGAAACTGTCCCAACAATACCGGCCTTCCTTCGCGGCGACACCCTTACCATATGCCTTTCTTTAATGAACGTCGGCGGCTTCGATGTCAACCCGCAAACTCACCAACGAGCTCAGAGCGGTTACTGCAACTGGTCCTCCCGTGCCTGTGGTTCCTGAACTTGTGCTCTAACGCCCCTCAGGAATGTAGACTTTAATAACCGACTTATTCCGGATTTTCATGCTTCGTGGTGCCGCCGCACCACGAGCGGCATCGAACACTACTAGGATACCGATTTCAAGGCATCCCTGAAGATACTTATCCCTTCATCCAAAGCTGCCCTGGAAATATTGAGTGGGGTCATGAACCTAATGCAGTTTTTGAATGTCCCACACTTCATGAGGAGCAAGCCGTGTTCCGCACAATAGGCAATGATCCTGCTGCAGGTCTCGCCATCAGGTTGACCCTTACTGTCAACAATTTCTACTGCCAGCATTAACCCCAGGCCGCGGACATCCCCGATCACGGGATACTTGTTCTTGAGCCCTTGCAAGACCTTTTTGAAGTAACTGCCCCTTTCGTTACACTTGACCAAAATGTTTTCTTCCCTAAAAACCTCCAGAAGCGCCAGGCCTGCTGCACAGCTGACGGGGTTTCCGCCAAAAGTGGTACCATGGGCCCCTTCTGTCCAGTCACCCATAAATTCTTTCGAGGCGGCAACCGCAGCCAGGGGGAAACCAGAGGCCATACCCTTGGCGAGGCAGATGATGTCAGGCACGATGTTGAAGTGTTCGGCGGCAAACATCTTCCCTGTCCGCCCAAAACCAGTTTGAACTTCATCAAAGATCAGAAGAATGTCGTGGTCACGGCACAACTGCTCCAGGCCCTTCATGTAGCGAACCGGAGGAACAATGTAGCCTCCCTCTCCAAGGACAGGTTCAATCAAAACCGCCGCCACATCAGCCGGCGTAGTTTGGTACTTAAAGAGCCTGTTGATTTCCTCCAGGCAGTCCAAGCTACACGTCTCTGGTTGTCCTCCGTACAGACACCGGTAGCAGTATGGATATGGAACATGGTAGATGGTAGGCAGAAAGGGTGCATACCTCGCCCGAAAGCTTGCACTAGAGGCTGTCACGGAAATCGCCCCCATGGTACGACCGTGGAAGGCACCTTGGTAGGCGATGAAACATGGTTTACGGGTCTTCCACCTCGCCAACTTTAAAGCACCCTCAACGGCTTCGGTTCCGGCGTTGCTAAAGAAAAACATGTTCAATTCTCCTGGAGTAACCTTCGCCAGTTCCTTTGCGTATCTAACGGCAGAAGGGTAGGATCCTAGGATCAGTGAGCAGTGAATTAACTTCTCTGCTTGCTCCTTGGCCGCCGCTACAACCTTCGGGTGGCAGTGGCCCAACTGGTTCACGGCAATGCCAGACACAAAGTCCAAGTACCTTTTCCCGTCAGTGGTATAGAGATAAGGCCCTTCTCCCTTCTCAAATACAAGCTGCGTGGCTCGAGTCAGGGCCGGCGACAGGTGTTCCCTGTAAAGCTCCAGAAAGTCATTGTTCATACAGGTAGCCTCCTTACGTCTGTTTCTAAACCTAGATTCGGCAGGTAAAGGCCGAAGTCGCCTTTACGGCAGACGCACCCTTCAACTGTTTCTCCTTCAAGAGCGCAAGGTGTTGGTTTCGTGGAGGAAATCCGTGCAGTATTCTTCGGTGGAACAAAACAAGTCTGGGGGTACGGTCTGAATTGGTTAAAGCTGTTACGGAGGCTGGCCTAGAATGGCTCTTTGGCAAGAATCCTTGGCTGGAATTGGTAACCTTGGCAAGTAGAGTGCTCGTGGGGCTACACATCCAGGAGTGTATCTGCTGTTACAGCGGTAGGAACCGACAACGAAACCTACAGCGTAAAGGTGGATCCAGCACACAAGGGCAAGGCCCCCGGTTCCGGTCGAAGGAAGGCCAAGTCCCGCGACATCTACCTGGGCACCGCGAAACAAGTCCTTTCCAAGCTCCACCACAGGCAGCGACCGTAAGAGGTGCTAGATAAGGACTTCGGGTTCACGTAAGACACCTCCTTTTGGGGGTTTGTTCGTCTCAGTCACAAATTCACCGAGAAGGAATTGGAATCCTTTTTTCATTGCGAATTTCCTGAAAAGACTGCTTTCCGCCCAAATCCAGCGACATCAATGGTTTCACCGGTCAAGCCACCGAATCTACGACGGGAACAGCAGATTTATCCCTTGCGAGTCGCCATTTCCTTCTCCGCCTCGAGAACAATGGAGCGTAACTCTTGAGCTACCCCGGAGGGCAAGGGGTCAGGCTGATGGTTCTCCAAGATATACCTAGCTTCTTCCTTGGCGCGTTCAGTCATGTCTTTGGCTCCACCCTCTTGCCAGAATTCCCTCCTCCGACGGTCCAGGAGTTTCGGCTGGGAGTGCAGGGTTTTCATGTACCTGAAAGTATGTTCCTGGAGCAGGAAGTCACCACCGGCCCCTACCTGGTTGATGACATCCACGGCCAAGGTCTCATCGCTGACCGGAATCCCCTGCACTGCCCGCTTGATCATCTTGGCGATTTCGTTATCCATCACCAATTGTTCGTAGCTAAAGGTAATACCCAGCTCAAGCACCCCGAGACCGTAAATCAAGTTCGCCCCCGCCAGGGCCGGAAGCAGTCCCGTAATTGTTTTTTCGTGGGCAGCCTGGGCGTCAGGCACCTTGCTGTCAGCCCAACCACCGGCCACAAAACTCGGCAGCAAGTAGAACTGCGCCAATCTGGCCACTCCGGCGCTGATCATCCCCAACTCCGGTGCCCCCACCGGTGCCGTCGAGAGCTTCAAATCCATGATGGTGGTGGAACTCCCGTAAATTACCGGTGCCCCCCTACAGGTCAACTGGCTCAAGGTAATTCCCGCCAGCACTTCCGCGTTGTGGGTAATTAGAGTCCCAGCCAGGGTAATGGGCGCTGAAGCACCGGACATGGCCATGGACAAGATATTGACGGCCACACCCGCGCGTGCACACTCGATGATGACCTCGCAGCATTCCCTGGTGAGCTTTAGTGGGCTGGTAGGACAAGCGATGCAGGAGATAATGGGGCGGTCGCGCAGCTTGTCCTTCCCACCCACCACGGCGCCTGCCATCTCAAAGAGCTTCCGCGCCTGTTTGCCGTTGTCCGGACCCTGGAAACAGTGTTTCGAAGTATTCGCCAGGTAGGCTTCGGCCTCGTGGAGGGTTGCCACTTCCCCGGGCACATCCCTGGCACCGACAGCCCTCTCGTAAACATCAATCTCACTCAAGGCATCTGTGAGGAGCGCCGTCCTGCCCACATCTTCTTTGGTGGATTTTCGGTACTCCCCGGTAAACGGGTCGAGGACCATGATCCCCTTGCCGAAGGTGGTGAAGCCCACCCTGTTACTCTCCAGGACGATGTCGTTCTTGGGATTTCGCCCAGCCAAGACCAATTTCCGCGGCGCCGAACGGACAGCGTCTTCCACCAGGTACGATGGGATTTTCACAACCTTGGTCTTAGGGTCAACCCTCGCCCCTCCACCGGCAAGAATCTCCAGGGCCTCTTCTGCTTCAACGGAAACCCCGGTTTTTTCTAACACTTCCAGGGTCGCGAGGTGAAGATCGTGCAGATCGTCAGCGGAAAAAATCTTCAGCCCCATTCCTTCCCGTCGTCCCAGACCGGCATGCAGGTTCCTCCTCAACTGACTACCCCCTTCCTCTTAAATTTCACAAAATACCTTTTGTCCCGACCTTGACTCCCCACTTCACTCCCCTGCCGGAATGAATTGTTCTCCACCCCCTGGAATCCACCAATAAGACCCACCTGACCAACCTCCACCCATTCTTTACCACTAACATGGGCAGCACCTACAGGACTTTTGGCTTCTGAGGCGAATTCACTTCGTACGGGTTCCTTCTTGGCAGGAGTTCCCTGTTTGTGGATGATTTTGGTTTCTTAACCTTAAAGTTTCGTCCCCCAGGAGGCAAAACCCTCTGTTTTTCCATGATGTCCAGGCTTCTGTTTTTTCTTGGTGGTATCGGTTTTTAGGAGATTACCCGGGGAGGGGCTAAACCGTGCTTGTCAAGAAGATCATGCACGAGAACCTGATGTTTGCCGATATTTCGGAAGTTTCGCAGGAAGTAGGTGCCCGACTCAGAAAACAACTTCCCGAGTGCCTGGTAATCCTGAATCAAGGAACACCTGTGGGGGTTATCCGGAAGGAGGGCCTTTACCGGCTGCTGAGTAAGGTCAATCCAGCTGCTTCTCTAGGTGAAATCATGGAGCAGATCCACGAACCGGTGGCAGAAACAGCTGCAGTTGATGAAGTAGTCAGAGATCTTGCGGAAGAAGGGCGATCCTTTTCCCTGGTAGCCAACAGGGAAGGTGAAGTCACCGGCTGTCTTTCCAGCGAAGTTCTTTTGGCAGCCGCCTATACCAAGGTTATTGAAATGGATCGGATCCTCCAGGCAGTCTCCAATGGTATTCTAGTTGTGGACAAACACGGCATCATCACCTTCATCAACCAGGCGGCCGCCCAGCTATTTCAGCTCAACGCCGAAAAGATCCTTGGGCAGCACGTGAGCAGGGTGCGGAAGAACACTCACCTTCTAGAAATCCTAAGAACCGGCCAGGGCAAGGCCAACCAGAAGATTCAGGAGGGTGGGCGGACCATTGTTGCCAGGTACCTTCCCATCAGGGCAGGTAGCAAGTTGACCGGGGCAGCAGAAATCCTTCAAGATCTTTCAGAATTGGAAGAACTCTCAGGCCAGCTTGAGGATATCCGGAACCTTAAAGAGGAACTGGAAACCGTGTTCAATTCCTCCTACGATGAAATCTTCGTCACGGACAGCCAGGGCATCACCATCAGGGTTAATCAGGCCGTATACCGGAATACCGGCTTGAAGCCAGAGTACTTCATCGGGCGAAGCGTGGAAGAACTGGAGAAGGAAGGCTACTTCTACCCTTCTGCCAGCAAGAAGTGCTTGGAAACCAGGAGCACTGTTTCCGTCCTTTCTGTTACCAATATCGGTAAGCAGTTGCTGACAACCGCCAGCCCGGTTTTTGACCAAAAGGGTAACCTTGTAAAGGTGGTTTGTAATGTAAGGGATATTACCGAGCTGATGCACTTGAAGAGGCGGCTCGAAGATGCCGAAAACCTAGCCGACAATTATCGCCGGGAATTGACCAGGCTAAACCTTAACCTAAAAAAAGTTAAAATTGCCGAAATTATCGGTATTAGCGATGCCATCACTGAAATCAAGAGGCTGATCTCCAAGGTTGCCAACCTGGACGTGACGATTCTAGTAACCGGGGAATCGGGTGTTGGCAAGGGTATCGTCGCCCGGGCTATCCATGCCAGCGGGTACCGGAGCAGCAGGCCTTTTGTAACGATCAACTGTGGAGCCATTCCTGAAAACTTGATTGAATCCGAGCTTTTTGGTTACGAGCCTGGGGCCTTCACGGGAGCAAGAAGAGAGGGTAAGAAGGGCTTGGTGGAACTGGCTGACGGAGGTACCTTGTTTCTGGATGAGATCGCCGAGCTGCCTTTAAACCTTCAGGTAAAGATCCTGGCCTTTCTTCAGGACCGCAAGTTTATGCGGGTCGGAGGCAGCAAGGAACACAGGGTAAACGTACGCATTATAGCTGTCACCAATAAGGACCTCGCCGACCTGGTGGAAAAGGGCCGGTTCCGGGAGGACCTCTATTACCGCTTGAACGTCGTCCCCATTCATATTCCGCCCCTTCGTGCCCGGCGTGAAGATATCGAGCCCCTGATCCAGCATTATTTAGACAAGCTCAACCGGGAATACCAGACCCACAAAAAATTGTGTGATGAAACTACCTGGCTCTTGGTCAATTATGATTGGCCGGGAAATGTGCGGGAACTGGAAAATATCCTGGAGCGCTTGGTGGTTACCAGTGAAGGTTATGAAATTAGACCGGAACACCTCCCGGATTACATCAGGGAAGGCCGTCCCGGCGGCGGTAAAAAACCTGTGGTCGTGACCGAGCTCTGTACTTTGAAAGAGGCAGTGGCCGAGGTGGAAAAACAACTCTTGGAAAGGGCGCTCCTCCGCTACCGTACCACTCCCAAGATGGCCAGGGCCTTGGGTGTGAACCAGTCCACGGTCGTACGCAAGCTCCAACGGTACTTTCCAAAGCAAAAGCCCAGAGACTCGGCAGATGCCATCCACAGGGGTGAGTTTTTTGCTTAATCCGAGACTGGTTTACCGCCTCGTTCAGGACTCCTATTCAATTTTTGGTTAAGAAGGGATTTTCTTGCGGTGCCTCAAGCATCTGACCAATTGAAAGATGGGGCACCTGTTAAAGGTTGAGCTAGCACCATGTGTGCATGTCCGTGACTCCTGCCTGGAATCGTAAACAACCGGTTCACAATCTGTTCATGCCAGGGTATGATGTAAACCAGGAGGTGACACGTGTGCACATTGGGCCACGTATTAAACTAGCACGAGCCAAAGCCCAAATGTCAATCCGTGAGCTGGCGGAGTTGGTAGGGGTTTCACCAACCGCGATTTCAAAATTTGAGCGGGGGGAGGCAACCCCACGTCAGAGCACGCTTCTCCGGTTGGCTAAAGCTCTGTCCGTAGGCATCGAATACTTTTTCCGGGAAATAAAAGTGGAAACACTGGCACCTACTTACCGGAAGCGCTCGACGCTTGGGAAGCGCAAGCAAGAAGCCATAGAGGCAGCAATTGTTGAAGCGGTGGAACGATATCTGACTGCAGAAAAACTGTTTCCGGAGGATTTCTTCCCGCAGGCAGAATTGGCCAAGCTGCCGGTGAAGACTGTAGAAGAGGCGGAAGAAGCTGCAGGTAAAGTTCGCCGACAGTGGAATTTGGGTTCCGATCCCATAGAAGATCTTTGTGGGCGGTTCGAGAACCGTGGGATAAAGGTAATTGCACTCGAAGGCCCTACTGGCTTTGATGG
>SESX01000075.1 GCA_004367365.1 Candidatus Acetocimmeria pyornia | reverse complement strand
GCCTGACCCCAGAGGAGGTGGCCGAGAAGATCGTCGGCCTGCTCGGGAAAGGTTCTATTGGAGGCCCGGGGGCCGCCTGCGCGGGCACCACAGAGGATGAAAATTAGGAACGAGCCGGTTGCTGCTGTCTGCATCAAGGCTGCCAACGAACGGGTAGGCAAAGGAAGGCCGGCGCCGTAGGGACATTTTCGTAGTAGTGTCCCATGCCGCCTTGCAGTGCGGCGGCACCACGAGGGATGAAAATTGAACCCGGTATTCAGCGGCCCCTTGACCGGTTAGGATCATGAGTTACACGCCCGGGGTGCTCCGGAGCGAGACCGGTTCTGTGCAGGCCCGGATGGCCGAGGAGTAAGAAAGGCGCATGGAGGAGCAGCCCGGGCAAGGCGGATAGCGGCATTTTCGTAGTAAATTAGAGTGACGGTACAGAAGAAAGAGCGGGTGAAGTGGGTAGTATGGTACGGGTTGTACAGGTTGAGCTTGGGGAAAAAAGCTATCCCGTCTACATCGGTCCTGGACTGCTGGCGGAAACTGGGAGGCTCTTGCCGGAGGGGATTTCCCCCCGCCTGCTCCTGGTCACCAATCCTACCGTTTATGAGCTTTACGGAAGGATGGTACTGGAGAGCCTGGCGGCGGCCGGGTTTGTCGTCCAGGTGGCCACGGTTCCGGACGGAGAGGAGTACAAGACCCTGGAGCAGGCTGCTCAGCTTTATGACGCGGCGGTGGAAGCGGGGCTGGAACGCGACTCGGTGGTACTGGCCCTCGGTGGCGGGGTAATTGGAGACTTGGCCGGCTTTGTGGCCGCGACCTACCTGCGCGGGGTTTTGCTCGTCCACCTTCCGACCACCCTTCTGGCTCAGGTTGACAGCAGTATCGGTGGGAAGGTTGCGGTAAACCATGCCCGGGGGAAAAATCTGATTGGGGCTTTCCACCAGCCGAGGCTCGTGGTGGCAGACACCAGTGTCCTGTCGACCCTGCCTCCTGGGGAACTGCGCACAGGGATGGCCGAGGTGGTGAAGCATGGGATTATCAGGAGTGAGTCCTACCTGGAACTGGTAGAGAAAAATGTTAGTCGCATCAAGCGGGGAGAGACCGCAATCCTGACAGAGGTCGTGGAGGGCTCTTGCCGCATTAAGGGTGCCGTGGTTTCCCGGGACGAGAAGGAAGAAGGGCTGCGGATGGTGTTGAATTTCGGGCATACCGTGGGGCATGCCCTCGAGGCAGTGACGCGGTACCGTCGTTACCGGCACGGTGAGGCTGTCGCCATCGGCATGATGGCGGCGTGCCAGATGGGGAACGCGGCAGCTGGTTTCCCTGTTGAGGGTACCCGGAGGGTGCAGGCTCTGCTGGACCGGCTCGGTTTGCCCACCCGGATCGAGGGGGTGAAGGCCGAAGAGATCCTGGAGCATCTTCGGTACGACAAGAAGACCAAGAGAGCCAGGGTCAGGTTTGTCCTGCCGGTAGTTTTCGGTGAAACGACGGTGACAGACCAGGTTTCGCCGGGGCTGGTGCGGGAGGTGCTGCACCGGCTTGGTGCTGGTTGAATCTCACTGGAAGTGGAGGTAAGATGGCGAAAATTATTGCCAGGAGTGAGTTGAAGGAATTCAAGGATGAAATCATCCGCCGGGTCGACCGCATGGGACGTTCGCTCCGGTCTTTGAGTGAGCGTATTTTTCACCGTCCCGAGCTCGGGTATCAAGAAGAAAGGGCCAGTGCCTGGGTCGGTGAGTTCTTGCGTGAGGCTGGCTTTCGGGTAGAAATGGGCATTGCCGGGATGAAGACCGCTCTCCGGGCGACGGCAGGTGCCAACAGCGGGAAGGGACCCACGGTAGCCATTCTGGCCGAGTATGATGCCCTGCCGGGCCTGGGTCATGCCTGTGGCCACAACATTGTTGGTGCCGCTGCTGCTGGTGCTGGTGCCGCCCTGGCTCCACTGGCCAAGGCTTTCGGTGGACGGGTGATGGTCCTCGGGTGCCCAGCCGAGGAAGGTGCTGTGGAGGGTGCCGGCGGAAAGGCGGTCATGGTGAAACACGGGGTTTTTCGTGATGTTGATGTCGCCATGATGATTCACCCGGCGGCCCACACCATTGTCGAAAGCGGCTCCATGGCCAGGGAGGCCCTGGAGTTCAGATTCACTGGGAAAGCTTCCCACGCTGCCGCCGCCCCCCATGAGGGGATTAACGCCCTGGACGCCCTGATCCAAACCTTCAATTCGATTAACGCCCTGCGCCAGCAGCTGGGTGATGAGGTCCGGGTGCACGGGATCATTACCCAGGGCGGAGAAGCCCCCAATATCGTGCCTGAAAGGGCAGTCGGGAGGTTCTACGTTCGTGCCAGGACCAAGGCGCGTCTGAACCAGGTCGTAAACCAGGTTAAGGATTGTGCCCGGGGTGCTGCCCTGGCTATTGGGGCGAAGGTTGAAGTTAAACGGTTTGCCCATACCTACGAAAACATCAAGGTTAACCCGACCCTGGTCCGGGTTTTTGAGCGCACCCTGGCTGAACTGGGGGAGAGGGTTACCTCAGGTCGCAAGAAAGGGTACGGGTCCACAGATATGGGGAATGTAAGCCAGGTGGCTCCGGCCATCCATCCATATATTGCCATTTCGAACCGGAAGGTGGTGGGCCATACACGGGAGTTTGCCGAGGCTGCAGTCAGTGACAGGGGGTATCGGGGACTCCTGGTGGGAGCGAAGGCCATGGCCTTGGCGGCACTGGAACTCATGGCTAGTCCTTCTTTGCTGCAGCAGGTGAAGGATGACTTTCAGGCCTACTGATACCCAACCGGCTGGGGAAGGGGGGTTGGTGTTGACACTGGGGAACGGACACCTTGACATCAACGTCCTAGAAAGGATTATTAAGAACACAACGGCGGCCATTGAGCGGAGCAAGGAGCAGATTTTTGCCATTGCCGAATCCGCCCGCGAGGAGTACCGGCGGGTGGAGGCCGAGCTGCAGGAGCTTCGGGTTAAAGCTGCAGAACAGATCCAGGAAGTTGACCGGTTGACCATGGCGGACCGGCGTGCACGGCACAGGTTGATGCAGGTGAGCCGTGACTTTGTCCGTTATACAGAGGCAGATATCAAGGAAGCGTACGACCGGGCGGCCGAGATCCAGTCCCAGCTGTCAGTGGCCTGGGAACGGGAGCGGAGCTTGCGGCAGCGCCGGGACGACCTGGAGCGGCGTTTGCGTGACTTGAAGACAATGGTTCAGAGGGCGGAAGACCTGGTTTCCCAGGTTGGGATAGCCCTGGAGTACCTCAGCGGAAGTTTGAGCGATCTTGTTTCCCAGTTTAAGGGTATCCTCAAGCGCCGGGAGTTGGGTCTCGCCCTGATCCTGGCCCAGGAAGACGAAAGGCGCCGGGTCTCCCGGGAGATGCACGATGGTCCCGCGCAGCTGCTGGCCAACGTAGCCCTCAGGATTGACCTTTGTGAGCGGCTTTTTGACACCGATCTGAACCAGGTTCGTAAAGAACTGGGCGAACTGAAAAGGTTGGTGAGGCAAACCCTCAGGGAAGTACGCAAGGTCATTTTTGACTTGAGACCCATGTCCCTGGATGACCTGGGGGTGATCCCGGCCTTACGTGAATACCTGAAGGGGTTTGAAAAAAGGACCCGGATTTCGACCGAAGTGGTCATCATCGGGAAGGAGGAGCGGTTCGACCCGGCCCTGGAGGTAGGGCTCTTCCGGCTGGCCCAGGAAGCCCTGACCAATATCGAGAAGCATTCTGGTGCCACCCAGGCCCAGGTTAACATCGAGGTCACCGACAAGTCGGTACAGGTCGTTATAAAAGATAACGGCCGGGGTTTCGATCCCGATAAGGTAAGGGAGGAAGAGGATAAGTTTGGGTTGATCAGCATGCAGGAAAGGGCCGAACTCCTTGGAGGGTCGCTGCAGATCATGAGCGTTCCCGGGGAAGGTACCAGGATCAGGATCATGGTGCCCCTGAAGGAGGGGAATACCTATGCCACCCATCAAGATTCTCATCGCCGATGACCACCCTATTCTAAGGGAAGGTTTGCGTCATGCCCTGGACCTGGAGGAGGGGTTCCAGGTCGTCGGGGAGGTGGGAGACGGGGAGAGAGCGGTCAGGGAAACCATCAGGCTTGAGCCGGACGTGGTCTTGATGGACATCAGTATGCCGGGGCTGAACGGGATTGAAGCGACAGAACTTGTCAAGAAGCACCGACCAGAGACTGGAATCGTGGTTTTGACCATCCACGAGGAGGAACAATACCTCCTTGCCGCCATGAAAGCCGGGGCCAGCTGTTATGTTACCAAGGATGCTGAACCGGCCACCTTGAGGGCTGCCATCCGCGCCGCGGCGGCCGGGCGGTCGTACGTCGACCCTGACGTGGCTGGCCGGCTCCTCGGGGAGTACGCGGCCAAGCATGCCCGGGATGACCGGGGCTCTGCCCCCGCGTCGGTGTTAACAAGGCGGGAACTGGAGGTCCTCCGCCTGATCGCGGAAGGTAAGAGCAATCGTGAGATCGCGAAGGAGCTTTTCATCAGTGAAAAGACCGTAAAGAACCATGTCCACAACATCTACCGCAAACTTGGGGTTGATGACCGGCTTCAGGCAGCCCTTTACGCTATTCGCCGGGGACTGGTGGAAATTCACCCTGACACTGACCTCCTCCGGTAAACTGACCGGACGAGCCCGACCAGGGCCATCTGGCTTAACTTTGCCACCGGTACCTTTCGTGCCCGCCCCAATGCAATGCGGGCGGGCTTCTGCGGCCTGGAAAGGGTGCCTGTTGCGGCTGAAGATAGGACTCGAGGTCTATTTTTTTTGTCTAAATTGGGGCTTCGGGTCCCCCCGAATTGGGCAGACCGGTGGATACCGCCGCCCCTGGAAAGCTGTTAGACTTTAAGGTGAAACTGCAAACAATCAATAGGTGTTAGGCCTAAAGAGGCAACCAGCCCAACAGCTCAATCTGTCCAGCCGCAGGAGATGGTCTTTCTCCGCGGTTGTTGAGAGACCCAGAGCTCAGAATCAAGACCAAAGGAAGGGGGTGAAACCATGAAGGGTGCCGTGCTAAGTGTTTTTTCTCTCCTTGGCCAGTTGATGGATGATGAACGCGGACAGGGGATGGTTGAATACGGGTTGATTATCGCTCTTGTTGCCATTGCTGTCATCGGGGTGGTAACTGCAATGGGCGGCCAGCTTCAGTCCATTTTCCAGACCATTGTAGATACCCTGACCGGGGTAACGGGTGGTTAAACCACCGAAAGAGCAGGCAGTTGAACCGGTTTCTGGGGGACGGGAGGAGTCGAGGAAGGTTTTTACAGCTTTGGTCTTGAGGTGAGGCGGCTGTGGTTCGCTTAGCGGAGGGGCGGGCTGCGGCCGTTCTGCACCTTGGGGTAAAGGTTGGGAGTATAAGGAACCGGGGGGCGGAAAGATTGCAGTGGCTGCGCGACACAAGAGGACAGGCCCTGGTAGAACTGGCCCTGGTCACACCGGTGGTGCTCCTCATGCTGCTGGGAATAGCAGAGTTCGGCCGGCTCATGAATGCGTACCTGACGGTCCAACACGCTGCCCGGGAAGGTGCCCGCCTGGGGGCACTGGGTGTGGAGGACACTGAAATTGAGCAGAGGGTTAGGGAGGCGGCTTCAGGACTGGCGGGAGAAGTTAGTGTCACCGTAACACCGCCGGAGGCCGAGCGTGACCGTGGAGACGTCGTACAGGTTGAGGTCCGCTACGAGCACGAGGTGTTGGTACCGCTCATCGGCACAATCATTGGACCCGATGTGGTGCTTGCTTACCAGTCGACCATGAGGGTGGAGTAAACCGCACCCAGAGGGTAAAGCGGCCTGGCAGCAGGTGCCTGGCTTGTAGCGGTTGGGCCTGGGTGGGGGTGAGGGGTTGTGTCTTCTCGGAACGGGTTGGTAAAAGAGGGTGCGGTACCCGCCGGTTCAGGCCCTTTGTCCACCACAGAGGCTGAAAAGGGAGCGGTGATGGTCCTGGTGGCCCTGACCATGGTGGTTCTGATGGGTTTTTCTGCTTTAACCCTCGACGTCGGGAGGCTGTATATCAAGAAGCAGTGGCTTCAGGATGCGGCCGATGCCGCAGCCCTGGCAGGTGTTCAACTCCTGCCCGGTGATCCCCAAGGGGCCAGGACGGAGGCGGACCGGTACCTGGAACTCAATGGTTTTCCCTCCCCTGGTTCGGGGTCTTCTGGGGCAGGGGCTGCTGCGGTAGAAGTGAACGGGGATACGGTTCGTGTCCATTTGACCTACAAGGTTGACCTTTACTTCGCCCGCGTCTTGGGCCTTGTTTCGGCCGAACCGGTGGCGGCAGCACAGGCCAGGGTTGGCCCTGTCGGGGCTGTGCACGGGGCGGTACCACTCGGCATCTGGTGGGACCAGTTTGAATATGGACAGGTCTACTTGTTAAAACTCGCCTCCCCGGCAGATGAAGGGGACGTGTTACGCGGCAACTTCCATGCCCTTGCCCTGGGTGGAAAAGGGGCATCGGTTTACCGGGACAACCTCCGTGAAGGGTACCCGGGTGTTCTTCGGGTTGGGGATGTGGTTTCCACCGAACCCGGGAATATGAAAGGACCCACCAGACAAGGGCTTTTGGACCGGCTGCAGGCAGACCCCGATGCCGTGTACACTGCAGTTGACTCTGAGTCACCGAGGTTATTGTTTGTTCCGGTGGTAGACGGTTTGGCTGCCGGCCGGGACGAGGTCGAGATCGTGGGGTTTGCCGCCTTCTTCCTTGAGGGGATCAATGAAGAAGATGAAGTTCAGGGGAGGTTCTTGCACTGGTTGACGGACGGGCCTGTTCTGGACAGGGAGGTACACGCTGATTACGGACTGCGGTCGGTGCGGTTAGTCCAGTGAAAAAAGACCGTCCACGGCCGGTCCGAGGGTGAGGCCAGGTCTCCGGGGCTGAGGCAGGGCAAGGTCAGAACAGGGCCCGGGAGGGCAGGGGTCTTCAGCAATGGTTAGTGCTCTAAGCCGCCTCCGAAGCAGCGGCACCACGGGGGATGAAAACCCGGAGTTGATTGTTGCAGTCTGCATAGGAGGTGCCAAGGAACGGGTAGGCGCGGGTTTTCTGAGCGGCGGTTTGCGAACAAGTTCTAGAACCACAGGCGGCGGAGGACCAGCCGCAGGCACTTACCTGAGCCCACAGGGCGAGTTTGTGGCTGCGGCCCGGAACCGCCGAGGTTAATTACAACTATACGGTGAGCGGGACGCCGCGAAGGAAGGCCGGAGCCGTTGGGACATTTTCGTAGAAGTGCTCCATGCCGCCACCAGCGGCGGCACCACGAAGGATGAAAATCCAGGGTGGAACCTGTATTTTCGTAGAAGTACCCCAAGGGTGTATCTCAGAGAGGGGATAGGTTTTGTTCAGAAACAAGTATGTGCGCTTGGTTTTGGTACCACTCCTTGTCGGCTTGGTGACCACCGGGATTGTTTACTATTACCTGGAGCAGGCCCAGCCGGAAGAAAGTGAACCGGTTCCAATGGGTGAAGTGGTGGTTGCCAGGCAGGCAATACCAGCAGGTACTGTTCTCAATGGTGAGATGCTGACGCTTCAAGTCCTTCCCAAGGAGTATCTACCACCCTACGCCATCACGGAGATCCAACAGGCCCAAGGAAAGGTGACCACGGTACCGCTGGCTGCCGGAGAACCTGTCCTGGAGACGAAGGTGGCTGCACCCGGCTACGGGAAGGTCCTTGCCTACCGGATTCCGCCCGGGAAACGCGCCGTCACCCTCCGGGTCAACGAGGTGACCGGGGTGGCCGGGTTTCTCCGGCCGGGGGACCGGGTGGATGTTCTCGCGACCCTGCCGCGGGAGGTGGCCGGGGAGGAGAAAACCGTGCTGGTAGCCGGTAACCTGGAGATACTGGCCGTGGCCCAGTCTACGGAAGGTAAGGAAGAGCCGGTCCCACTGGAGGCCTTAACTTCAGTGACCCTGGCGGCAACGCCTGAGCAGGCCGCGGTACTAACACTGGCGGAAGAAAGGGGGAGCCTGCGGATGTTACTCAGGCCGGTGGTCGAAGAAGAGAGACATGGTTCGGTTGAGGTGACCGGTGAGTTTTTCCAACATCCAGAAGAACTACCCGTGTTCGAGCCCGAGACCCAGGTCAGGATCCGGATCCTTTTGGCGGAGGTGGAGCGCGAGGATTTTCCGGAGTTGGGTCTTAAGTTTTCCAGTGCCCCGACCTTTACCGAGCTGACGCGGGAAGTCCTCGCCAAGCTTGATGTTCTGGTTGCCAATGACAGGGCGATGGTTGTCAGGGAAAGTGAACTGATTACCATGAACCACCGGCAGGCCTCCTATACCGCGGGTTCCAAGCTTCCCGTGTACGTTTCGGCTGGTGGTGTCCGGCTCCTGAACTGGGAATGGTACGGTATCAAGCTCAGTGTTCTGCCCGTGGCCTATAACAGGCCTTTCTTTGACCTGACCATCAACTCGCAAGTGCGGGTGGTCACGGTTGAAGGTGAACCGCCGGTGCATGAAAGTGGGCTGCGTTTTGTAGACATGCGGGAAGCTTCAGGTACGGTACGGATCGACCGGTCGGAACTGGTGGTGGTCAGTGGGTTCTTGAGGCCTGAAGACTTCAAGACCGACCGGGGCCCGGAAAACCGGTACGTTCTTCCGCCTGATCTCTTGTCGCCAGACTTGAAGGCAGGTCAAAGGGGGTTGCTCGTATTTGTCATCCCTGACATCGATTGGCGCTGAAGGAAAAACGTCAGCAGGTAAGCCGATTCGGGTGATGATTGTGGATGATGCCCGTGAACTCCGGGAAAGCGTCAGGGCCATGCTGCGCCTTGATGAAAGGGTGGAGGTGGTAGGTGAGGCCGAAGACGGGTACCAGGCACTGGAAAGGATCCCGGAGGTTCGGCCGGACGTGGTCCTCATGGACATCAACATGCCTGGCCTGGACGGCATTGGGGCCACCGAACGGGTGGTGGAAGAGCACCCGGAAACCGCGGTCGTGATCATCTCGGTTGAGGGCGACCAAGAGTACTTCCGGAAGGCGATGCGTGCCGGTGCCCGGGATTACCTGGTCAAACCTTTTGGCATGGACGACCTGGTGGGGGCGATCCGGAACGCTTACCGGCTTAACGCACCAGAACGTGCGGCCGGTGCCACCAGCCTCAGGCGGGGGGCCACCAGGCTTGGCCAGGTTGTCTGTGTTTTCAGTTCCAAAGGGGGGGTGGGGAAAACAACCGTGACGGCCAACCTGGCCGTGGCCGTTGCGGCCGCAGGTCACCGGGTGGTTGTGGTTGACCTGGACCTCGAGTTTGGTAACCAGGCGACCGTCTTTGGAGTAACGCCCAGGTCAAGTATTGTGGATGTGTGCAGGACCCAGGGTCCCATCCCATCAGACCGGGTGCACAAAGCCCTGACCCATCCAGCCGGCACGGGGGTAGCCCTTCTGGCGGCCCCACCGGACCCTGAGCTGGCGGCCGAGGTGGAAGGGGAGGCCCGGGCCGACCCCACGCGGTCCTACGTGGGGGAGATCATTGATACCTTAAGGGCAGATTTTGAGTGGGTAATGGTCGATACTGCCACCAATTTCGGGGAGACCACCCTGACCGCGCTGGACCGTGCGGAAACCATTTTACTGGTCACCACCCCTGAAGTGCCGGCCCTGTGGAGTACAGCCCGGGCCTTGAGCATCCTTACAGAAAGACTGGACTACGGGGCCCGGGTGAAACTCGTTGTGAACCGGGCCCGTGGGGTAGGAGGACTCCTGACCAGGGAGGTGGCCGAAGCACTGAATTACCAAGTTGCTTTTGAAATACCCAGTGATGGAGCGGTAGCGGTGGCAGCGGCCAACTCTGGGCGCCCTTTTTTCCTAACAAGGAAGAAAAAACCAATCTCGCGGGCCATAGGTGCCATGGCCCAGGAACTGCTCGGCAGCCAAGAGGTTCACGGTCAGGAGCGGCCGAGAAGGGTGGCCGGCGAGCTAAGCGGAGCCGAAAGCAGGGTTCGGGGTGTTGTGCGGACGAATTTGCTTAACCTGATTTTCCCGAGTGGAGGTCAGTAAGGTGTCACTCTACCAGAGGTTGCACCGTCAGCCCTCCCCTTCACACCGGTCCGGGGAGGGTCAGGTTGTGAGCATAACCAAAAAGGAGATGGATTTCTCGCGCCGGGAACTAAAAAACCGGATCCAGCAGCAGCTTGCCAGCGAGATGGATGCCTTTGAGCTCATTCAAAAGGAAAGCCTTTCCGGGGAAAAAAAGAGGGAGATCAAGGAGCGGATTGTCACCCTCCTGGAAGAGGAAGGGCTGTCCCCTTTAGAAAACGAGGAGATTGCGGATGAGCTCTTTGCAGAGATTCTGGGCTATGGTCCCCTGCAGCCCCTGCTGGACGACCCCAGGGTGACGGAGATCATGGTCAATGCCCCTGACCGGGTTTACGTTGAGAAGGACGGGAAGCTGCAGCGGGCTCCGGTGAGCTTTGCAGATGCAGCACAGGTGATGCAGATCATAGAAAAGATTGTTGCTCCCCTAGGCCGGCGCATTGATGAATCCAGTCCCATGGTTGATGCCCGGCTCCCGGACGGGTCCAGGGTGAATGCCATTATTCCGCCCCTGGCTATCAACGGGCCGGCCCTGACGATCCGTAAATTCTCCCGCAAACCCTACCGGATTGAAGACCTGGTCCGGTTCGGGACCCTGAACGAGGAAATGGCCCGGTTCCTTAAAGCCTGTGTTCGGGCTCGTTTGAACGTGATTGTGGCCGGAGGAACTGGGAGTGGAAAAACCACTACCCTTAATGTCTTGAGTTCATTTATCCCAGACGACGAGAGGATCGTCACCATCGAGGATGCGGCTGAGCTCCAGCTGCAGCAGGAGCACGTGGTTGCCCTTGAAAGCCGTCCAGCCAACATTGAAGGCCGGGGGGAAATTACCATCAGGCAGTTGGTCAGGAATGCCCTGCGGATGCGTCCCGACCGGATTGTGGTGGGCGAGGTCCGGGGTGGAGAGGCCCTGGATATGCTCCAGGCCATGAACACCGGCCACGATGGAAGCCTGACTACTGGACATGCCAACAGTCCGCGGGACATGCTGTCGCGCTTGGAAACAATGGTTCTCATGGCAGGGGTTGAGCTCCCGGTTCGGGTGATACGGGAACAGGTGGCATCAGCCATTGACCTCATTATCTATCAAGCCCGGTTCAAGGACGGAACGCGCCGCATCACCCACATCACCGAGGTTCAGGGTATGGAGGGTGATGTTATCGTCCTTCAGGACATCTTTCTTTACGATGCCTTCAGGAATGGGAAAGGTGAGGGCCAGACAGGAAGATTCGTCAGAACAGGCATCAGACCCCGGTTCCAGGACCGCCTGGAACCCTGGT
>SESX01000074.1 GCA_004367365.1 Candidatus Acetocimmeria pyornia | reverse complement strand
CCAACCGGTACCATGGCCACCGGTCTCCTTTCGGTGCGATTTACCTTGAGAATACCGGCGACTGCCTCTTCGTTGAAGGCCCCTACCCAGCAGGTAGCTAACCCAAAGGCAGTTGCCGCTAGTAACATGTTTTGAACGGCAGCCGCGGTATCCTGGAGACAGTAGAGGTGGATTCCCCGTTCCCCGTACCTGCTCGCTGATCGCAAAACATCCGTACAGACCACAATTACTACCGGTGCCTCGGCCACGAAAGCCTGGTGCGCCGCCCGAGACAATTCCACCCGGGTCTTTTCATCTTTCACAACATAGAAAAACCACGGTTGCATGTTTCCAGCACTGGGTGCATTTATTGCCGCCTCCAGGATCCTTCGCACCGTAGCATCAGGCACATCCTTTTTCTGGTATTTTCTGATGCTTCTTCGCTCCCGAATGGCATCCATGACATCTTTGGTCACAACCATCAACCCCTCTTACCAAGTAGATAACCGGTAGACACTTCCCTACCCGTTCTCTTTTTTATTTTTACCGGCTGACCCGGTATCTTACGGATGCAGGTGGAAGTCCGCAGACCTTTTCGCACCGTAAGGATTCATCAGATGCTGACCTGGTCCTTCTCGCCCGAAAAACAAGTGAGAACCCTTTACAAAAAACAGGTTCCCACTTCCTGGTTCCAACTCTTTGAGCGGCACCAGGTTAAACCCTCTCCCTCGGGTTTCTTAATCTCCAATCACTGCCCCACCTTTTTCCAGGTCAGCGTAGACCGGTGTCCCGCTTACCTTCGTTAAGGCTCGGTAGGCCTCAGTGAGCTTTTGGGTGAGCGGCCCCGGCTTCCCTGAACCAATCCCCCGGCCGTCAACCTCAACCACCGGTATGATTTCAGCCGCAGTCCCGGTCATAAAGCATTCCTCGGCATTGAAAACATCATGCCGGGTAAAGACCTCTTCTGCCACAGGGATACCCATTTCTTGTGCAAGGTCCATGACTGTCTGCCGCGTGACACCCTTCAGAATCCCTACGTGCGCTGGTGGTGTTACTAACCGGCCGTTGCGGTAAATGAAAACATTGTCCCCGGTACCCTCTACCACATACCCTTCAGAATTCAGCATCAAGACCTCGGCATAGCCAAGATGATTGGCCTCCATCTTGGCAATAATGTTGTTCAGGTAGTTGGTCGACTTGATCCTCGGATTCAGGGCTTCGGCGTGGTTACGCCTGGTCGCCACGGTCACCACCTTCAGGCCCTGGGTGTACAATTCCTTCGGATATAAGGTAATCTTGTCCGCGATAATCACGACAGTGGGTTGAGGGCATTTACGCGGGTCCAGGCCCAGGTCACCCTCTCCCCGGGACACTACGATGCGGATATAGGCATCCCACAGGTTGTTACGACGGACCGTCTCCAGGACCGTGGCCTCCATCTCCTTCCAGGTGAGCGGAATGTCCAACATCAGGGTTTTTGCCGACTCGTAAAGCCGGTCAAGGTGTTCAGTGAGTTTAAACACCCGCCCGTGGTAGGCTCTTATCCCCTCAAAAACCCCGTCCCCGTAAAGGTAACCGTGGTCAAAAACCGAAACCTTGGCTTCTTCCTTCGGAACAAACTTCCCGTCCAGGTAGATCTGCATTTAACCTGTAACACCTCGCTTTCCAGGAATGGTTGCAACGGGTGTCTTTCCCGCCTTCACCTCTTGAATGCCACCGCGGGTCTAGAAGAAAAAAACCCCTCTCCCCTGGTGGATAGTCGAGGGGACGAAGGGTCACTTCGCGGTACCACCCCGCTTCGACGCCACCTCGCGATGACGCCCTCACAAGTACCGCCCCCATCAGGCACGGCACTTTCTTTGCTAACGGGTGGGCCCCGGCGGCCAACCCGGCCCGGCCTACTGGTATCCTTTCGACCGGACGATTCGGAGAGGAGATTCAGCTCATGCCCGGCACCGGTTTTCAACCTTAGCCCGGCTCTCTGTACCCTGGACACCAGCCTACTATTCTCGTCATCATCGTTAACGGTGGTTCAATTCTGGGTGACCATCTCTTTACGGTTTTAATTTCCCGGCCACCCGAAAGGTGGTTTAAGTTTACTATTTTTCTACTGAAACCAGTATATTCCTTCCTGTACCCGGAAATTTTCTAGTCCGAAAATGTCGCAACGGTACCGGCCTTCCTTCGCGGCGTCACCCTCACCGTACAGTTGTCATGAACCTCGGCAGCTCGGGGCCAGGGTTAACTCACCCTACAGGCCCAGGCAGGTGGCTACGGCGGGCCACCGCTTCAGAAGAGGCATGGGCAACTAGTCGGCTGAGGCACGTCCCTTGTCACCTTCGTAAACCGGGGTACCAGTAGTCTCCCTGAGCTCTTTGAAGGCCTCCCAAAGACGCCGCGTGACGGGTCCTGGTTTACCATCCCCGATCTTGCGCCCGTCAACCTCGACCACTGGAATCAGTTCCGCCGCTGTTCCGGTGAGAAAACACTCATCCGCGTTGAAGAGGTCGTGCCTGGTGAAAACCTCTTCCCTCATGTCCAGTTCCAGGCTACGGGCCAGCTCCATCACTGCATTTCGGGTAATGCCTTCCAGAATACCCAGGTGAGGGGCAGGGGTTATGACAGCGCCGTCTCTGACAATGAAGATATTGTCGGCACTTCCTTCGACCACGTAACCCTCGGAATTCAGCATGATCACTTCCGGGTAACCAAGGTGGTTCCCTTCCACCTTGGCCAGAATATTGTTTAGGTAGTTGAGGGATTTCACCCTGGGGTTTACCATCTCCGAATGCATCCTGCGTGTGGGCACGGTAACCACCTTCAAGCCCTTTTCGTAAAGTTCTTCCGGGTAAAGGGTAATGCTTTCGGCGATGATTACTATGGTCGGTTCCGGGCACTTACGGGGATCGATTCCCAGGTCCCCACGTCCCCTCGAGACCACCAGCCGCACGTAAGCATCCTGAAGCCCGTTAATTCTGATCGTCTGGAGCACCTTCTCTTTCATTTCTTCCGGTGGAAAGGGCATGTCCAGGGCAACGGTCTTGGCAGATTCGTAGAGGCGTTTCAAGTGCTCGTCTAGCCGAAAAGCACGTCCGTTATAGACCCGAACCCCTTCGAACACACCGTCCCCGTAGAGAAACCCGTGGTCGTAGACAGAAATCACTGCCTGGTCTTTGGGCACAAAGTGGCCGTTGACGTAGACTTTTAGACTCACACTGCTGACCTCCTTTTCCGTGGCAGTATTACCAATCCACCAACAGTGCTTCAAGACAGGGAAACCCCCGTGAACACCATGAAGTTCTTTCTGAAAAAGAGATTTGGGTTACCACCCCCAAAAAGTTCAACCCCTTCGCCCTGTTCTCAGGTCAGGGGCGAAGGGGTGCCTCTTCGCGGTACCACCCTGTTTCACTGTCACCTCACGGTGATAGTCTCATCCGTGCCCTTCCCCAGACACGCGCCTTAGGTTAACGAACCGGCCAGTCCGGCCCGGCCTACTAACAGAGAATGCTTTCGGCCGAGCAGCTCAGGGACGACCTTCAGGCAGGCCCTGGCGTCGGTTCTCAACTTCCGCCCGACTCTCTGTGGCCATATAACCCACCTTACTCTTCCCTTCAACACTCGAACACTTTGATCTTGTCTGCCGTCCCCTCGTGTCAAGGCGGCATGATGAATCAATGATAAAGTAAAACCCGAACGCTGATCCCTCTTGAGGAACCTCCCGCTCGGGTGTTTTATCCCCACGGTGTACTTTGCCCCCTGGACAAAGCCTGTACCGCTCGGTCCGGGCCGCCCCCCATGTACCACCGGAGGGCGCGGAACCCTAGGTACACTTCCTCAATCCAGTCCCCATCATTGACAATAAAATAATGAGGTTTTAAGTTTATATTTATTCTACGAACCCCTCATGTTTCCTCCTTTAGAAGCTCTTTTTTTCACGACCAATGAATTCCTTTCCCAGTTCAATCTGTTTCCGTACTGACCCTGGGGCTGTTCCCCCGGTTGACCGCCTAGCCCGGACCGAGGCTTCAGGGGTGATCACCTGGTAAATATCCTCTTGGATGGCGCTGTCTATTTTCTGGAACTCCTCCAGGGAGAGGTCCTCAAGGCCCTTTCCTTCCTCAAGACAATAAAGGACCAGCTTCCCCACCACCTCGTGGGCCCTCCGAAAAGGCCTTCCCTTACGGACCAGGTAGTCGGCCACATCTGTCGCTACCGAGTAGTCCCTCTTGAAGGAGGCCGCAATGGCATCTTCCTGGAGCCGCAAACTCCTTAACATCCCACTTGCAACCTTGAGGCAATTCTTCAGGGTGTCAATGGCATCAAAGGTCCGCTCCTTGTCCTCCTGCATGTCGGTGTGGTACGCGAGGGGGAGTGCTTTCATGACGGTCAACAGGCCAACCAGGCTTCCGAAAACCCTACCGGTCTTCCCCCGGATCAGTTCCGCAACATCCGGGTTCTTTTTCTGGGGCATGATACTGGAACCGGTGGAGAAGGAGTCGTCCATTTCCACCAGGCCGAATTCCTGTGAGGACCAGATAATGAGCTCCTCCGCCAGGCGGCTCAAGTGCATCATCATGATGGAAGCCGCAGCCAAAAACTCGAGGAGAAAGTCCCGGTCGCTCACAGCATCCATGCTGTTTTCGTAAAGCTGGCCAAAACCGAGTTGGGCAGCCACGTACTCGCGGTCGATGGGATGGGGGGTGCCGGCCAGGGCCGCCGCCCCCAAGGGCATCATATCGGTCCGTTTCTGACAGTCAGAGAAGCGTTCGTAATCACGCTTGAACATGAAGAAATAAGCCATCAGGTATTGGGAGAAGAGAACCGGCTGTGCCCTCTGGAGGTGGGTATAACCTGGGAAAATGGTTTCCAGGTGTTCCTCCGCCCGGCTCACAAGGGTCTCCATCAACTCCAGAACCAGCTGTCTTACCTCCGCAACCTGTTCCTTCATAAAAAGGTGCATATCAAGGGCAACCTGGTCGTTCCGGCTCCGGGCCGTGTGAAGCTTCCCCCCCACCTCGCCCAGGAGTTCAGTGAGCCGGGCCTCAATATTCATATGAATATCTTCGTACTCTTGCCGGAAGGGGAATGTCCCGTTTTCGATTTCTTTCTGGATGGTTTTCAACCCTTCCACCAGCTGCCGGCCTTCTTCTTGGGTAATAATCCCGCATTTGGCCAGCATCTTGGCATGGGCAATGCTCCCGGCAATATCCTGTCGGTACAGCCGCCAGTCAAAGGATATGGAAGAGGTGAACCCTTCAGCCAAAACATCGGTGCTGGTCTTGAACCTTCCTCCCCAAAGTTTCAGTGTCTGAACCCCCTTCCACCTTACGGTTCGATTCACCCCTGGACGAAAAACATGCCACCTTCCAAATCAGACCGCCGAAGACACAGACCCTTCATCCTCCCGGTCGGTCTTACCCTTACCCGCCTTCTGCACTGAAGCATAGACCCGGGTGGGCAGCCCCCAGAGTTCGATGAACCCTTCCGCTGCCTTGTGGTTATAAGTATCACCGGGCTGGTAGGTGGCCAGGGAGTAATCATACAGCGAATAGGGAGACTTTCGTCCCACCACCAAGCAGGACCCTTTGTGCAGTTTCACCCGCACCGTTCCGGTTACCACCTTGTGGGTAGTTTTCAGGAAAGAGTCAAAGGCTTCCCTTAAGGGTGTGAACCAGAGCCCGAAATAGGTAAGTTCAGCATACTTCTGGCTGATCACAGGCAGAAAATGCAGCACCTCTCTCGGCAAAGTCAGATTCTCCAGTTCACGATGGGCGGCAAGCAAAATGGTCGAAGCCGGGCACTCGTACACCTCCCGGGATTTAATCCCAACCAGGCGGTTCTCAACATGGTCCACCCGCCCTACACCGTGCTTCCCTCCTACCTCATTGAGATAGGAAACCAGTTCCACCGGTTCGTACTTCGAACCGTTAATACCCGTGGGGATTCCCTCTTCAAAGGTAATTTCCAGGTATTCGGGCTCTTCAGGGGTCTCCCCTACCGCCCTTGTCCATTCAAAAGCCTCTTCAGGTGGCTCAACCCATGGGTCCTCAAGGACACCACACTCAATGCTCCGCCCCCAAAGGTTCTCATCAATACTAAAAGGGTTGCCCTTGTCAACTGGTACAGGAATACCCTGCTCGCGGGCGTAGTCAATCGCCTCTTCCCGGGACATCGGCCACTCACGCACCGGGGCAATGATCTTGAGGTCGGGGGCCAAAGCACCAACCGAGACATCAAAACGAACCTGGTCGTTACCCTTGCCGGTGCATCCGTGAGCTACCGCCTCGGCACCCTCCTTGCGAGCCACATCGACCAGGAGCTTGGAAATCAGGGGCCTGGAAAGGGCGGCCGATAAAGGGTATTTCCCCTCGTAAAGGGCATGAGCCCGAAGACTTGGAAAGGCATAGTTAGCCAGGAACTCCTCCCGGGCGTCCACCACGTGGCATTTCTCGGCCCCAACCTGGAGGGCTTTCCTCTGGATAAAATCCAGGTCCTTACCTTCCCCCACATCGGCCACCAGGGCGATCACACGGTAGCCGTATTTCTCCTCCAACCACTTGATGCAAACCGATGTATCCAGCCCACCGGAGTAGGCAAGCACAACCTTCTTCATCCTGGTCCTCCTTTCATTCTTTCCTTTTGCTTGCGCCGGCCGGGGTTCCCACCAGGTCCCACCAAGTTGAACTCCCAACCCGGCCAACCCTTTTTACCCAGTGGCAGCCTGGGTCGCCTTAACCTCTTCAAAAACCTCGCGAAGTACAGCCACCGCTTCATCCACATCTTCCGTGCTAATATTGAGAGGAGGCAGGAAGCGCAGGACCTTCTCGGCGGTACAGTTGATGAGAAGCCCCTTCCTGCGGCACGCTTCAACCATGTCCTTGCCCTCAATACTGAGTTCGATGCCCACCATTAACCCCTGGCCGCGGACCTCGCGCACAAAGTCAAACCGGGAAGCCAATCCTTGCAATTGAGACCGGAAGTAGGCGCCCACCCGGGCCGCGTTTTCCACCGCACCCTCATCAACAATGGCCTGAAGGTTGGCCAGGGCTGCCGCTGTCGCCACCGGGTTCCCTCCAAAGGTGGAACCATGGCTCCCGGGCCCAAAGGCACCGGCTACCTCCGGAGTTGCCAAGAAAGCACCGATGGGTATTCCACCCCCCAGGGCCTTGGCCAAGGTCAAAATATCAGGTTTAACCCCGCTGTGTTCGTAGGCAAACATCCTACCAGTTCGGCCGATTCCGGTCTGAATCTCATCCAAAATCAGCACTAGGCCCTTTTCGTCACACAGCTGCCTGAGACCAGACAGGTAACCTGCCGGTGGCAGGTTTACCCCACCTTCACCTTGAATGGGTTCAACCATAACCGCACAGGTCTTCTCCCCGATGGCTTCAGCCACAGCTGGTACGTCACCATAAGGTACCTGTACAAATCCTTCGGGCATCGGTTCGAAACCCCGGTGGTGCTTGGTTTGTCCGGTGGCCGCCAGGGCTGCCAGGGTGCGTCCGTGAAAAGAATTGGTACACGTGATGATTTCGTACTTGTACTCCCCGTGCTTGTTCTTGGAGTACTTTCTGGCCAGCTTGATGGCACCCTCGTTGGCCTCGGTCCCGCTGTTGGCAAAAAAGGATTTCATCCCGCCCGTCAGCTCGGCCAGAAGTGCTGCGAGCCGGGCCTGGGGAGCGATATAGTAGATATTTGTACAGTGAATAAGTTCAGCCACCTGCTTCTGGACAGCCTCTACCACCTTGGGGTGGCAGTGGCCCAGGCCGCACACCGCCAGGCCCCCCAGGAAATCCAGGTACTCACGGCCCTCGCTGTCCCAGACTCTGGCTCCTTTCCCCTTGACCAGGACGATGGGAACCCGGCTGTAGGTTCCAATTACGTGCTCAGCATCAAGGGCTTTTACTTGTTCAAAATCCAACCTTGGTACCCCCCATCATTCTTCCTCGTCATTGGTCACCATTGTTCCTACTCCACAGTCAGTAAATACCTCCAGCAGCAGGGAATGAGGTATTCGCCCGTCGATAATGTGGGTCCTTGGCACTCCACCCCTGAGGGCCGTGATACAGGCCTCCACCTTGGGAATCATCCCCCCCGAGATCTCCCCGGCGTGGATCAAACCCTGGGCCTCCCGGGCAGTAAGGGTAGAAATAAGGTGCCGACGGCCAGCTTCACTGGAAAAAATACCTTCCACATCCGTGAGCAGGACCAGCTTGTGGGCACGCAGGGCGGCCGCCAGCTCACCGGCAACATAATCAGCGTTAATGTTGTAGCTTACTCCACCGGCATCAGTGCCGATGGGTGCCACGACCGGTATGTACCCGGCTTCAACCATGGCGTTGATGATATCAGGGTCAATCTTCTCCACGTCACCCACGTACCCCAGGTCAACCAGTTCCCCGGTGGTGGAACCGTTCTTTCGGTGCAGGTGCTTTCTGGTCTGGATTAGGGCCCCGTCCTTTCCACTTAAACCGACGGCCCTTCCACCGTGGGCGTTAAGGAGGGAAACGATGGCCTTGTTAATCTTTCCCACCAGAACCATTTCGGCAATTTCCACCGTCTCCCGGTCGGTGACCCGCAACCCGTCCACAAACTGGGCCTCCTTACCGACCTTTTTCATCATCGCCGAAATCTCCGGCCCCCCACCGTGGACCAACACCGGTTTCATGCCGACATACCGCATCAGGACAATGTCGGTAGCGACCGCTCTCTTGAGGTCCTCGTTGGTCATCGCATGTCCACCGTACTTGATGACAACCGTTTTTCCGTAGAAAGCCCGAATATAGGGGAGGGCTTCCACCAGGACCTGAGCCTTATCTACCAAGCGTTGGATATCCCCCCCTCCAACCGCCTTCGCGTCAACTTGTCCAACGCCAGCCACCTGAAAGCAACCCCTTCCTTTCCAGAATCGGTTCCGGCTCTACCGTAACACGTCCCCACCACCGGCAAGAACCCCAACTAAGACCGGTAGCTCCCGTTAATACGTACATAGTCATAGGACAGGTCACACCCCCAGGCGGTGGCCTGGCCGTTCCCAACTCCCAGGTCGACCCTCAACACCACATCCTGACCCTGCAGGGCCCTGGTGGCCTCCTCTTCGTTGTATTGGGCCGCCCGGCCTCCCTCAACCACCTTAACAGGACCGATCCAGACCCCCACCTTGTCCGGGTTAAAGTTCGCCCCTGAGTAACCCAGGGCACACATAACCCGCCCCCAGTTGGCATCTGCACCGAAAACAGCAGTCTTGACCAGGTTGGAAGCTGCCACCGCCCTTGCCGCTCTCTGGGCGTCCCTGGTAGTCGCTGCCCCGTTTACAACTACCTCCAGAAGCTTGGTGGCACCTTCCCCATCCCGGGCGATGGTTTTTGCCAGGTGGGTACATACATACTCTACTGCCCGGGAGAAGACCTGGTAGCCTGGAGTGCGTTTTTTGATCTCCGGGTTACCGGCTTGACCGTTGTTTAACATCAGCACCATGTCATTGGTACTGGTATCCCCGTCGACTGTAATCATGTTGAAGGTCCTTTCCACCGCCTCCTTTAAGACTTCCCGCAGCAACCCGGGGTCAATTCTGGCGTCGCTGGTGATAAAGGCCAGCATGGTGGCCATGTTGGGATGGATCATGCCTGAGCCTTTTGCCATCCCCCCCACCGTGACCAGGGTACCCCCCACCTCTACCCTAACTGCAACCTCCTTGGGACAGGTATCGGTGGTCATGATCGCCTTTGCAGCCTGGGTGCCACCATCTGGCGACAGTTCTTTCACTGCCTGCTTGATGCCCTTTTCCACCCTGTTCATCGGGAGGGGAACACCGATTACTCCCGTGGAGGCCACCCCTACCAATTCTTCCTTCAGGCCCAGTTCCTGTGCGGTTATTCGGGCCATAAGCTTGGCATTTTCCATACCCAAGGGACCCGTACAGGCGTTGGCATTCCCGCTGTTCACCACCACAGCCTGCAGGCGTCCGTCTCTAACCCTCTCCCAGGTCAGCAAAACCGGTGCCGCTTTCACCAGGTTCGTGGTGAAAACACCTGCCGCCCTGGCCTCCACTTCGCTGTACAGAAGGGCTAGATCCCCGTTCTCTTTCTTGATCCCGCAGTGAACACCGGCAGCCAAAAAGCCCCTAGGGGCACACACTCCCCCGGAAACGGGCTGCAATTCTGCTGAATTCTGATGTTTCCCACTCGTATCCATCATCTCGAAACCCTCCCCTCCGCAGTACACATATCAATGAACCCCTAAACACTAAGGGTACAGGCCGGGCCCCAGAAGGCCGGTAGTCTCGCGGATTCCGAAGAGCAGGTTCATGTTCTGGACCGCCTGTCCCGCCGCGCCCTTTACCAAGTTGTCGATCACCGTCACTACAATGACCTTGTTTACCCGCTGGTCGAGGGCCACCCCGATGTCACAGTAGTTGGAACCCGTCACCTCTTTTGTCTGGGGCAGCTTTCCCGCCGGCAGGAGCCGAATGAAGGGTTCATGGGAATAGAACTCGCGGTAAACCTCGATAACCTGTTCGTAAGTAAGGTTTTCTTTCAAGTCGAGATAGATGGTGCTCAGAATTCCCCTTGTCATCGGCACCAGGTGGGGGGAGAAAGAAATAACTACCTTGCCACCCCAGAGCCTCCCCAGCTCCTGTTCCATCTCAGGAGTATGTCTATGCTTTCCAGCGATGTTATAGGCTTTAAAGTTCTCGTTAACCTCACTAAAATGAGTTGTCAAAGAAAGGCTACGGCCAGCCCCTGAGACACCGGACTTGGAATCAACAACAATGCCTACCGGGTCAACCATCCTCCCGGCCACCAGGGGCGCCGCTCCTAGGATGACACTGGTGGGATAACAACCGGGATTAGCCACGATCCGGGCACCTTGCACCCTGGACCGGTTCAGTTCAGGCAAACCGTAGACCGCCTTGGGGATGAGGTCCGGGCAGGTGTGCTCCTTCCCGTACCAGGTTTCGTAGTCAGCCGGGTCCTGCAACCGAAAATCTGCTCCCAAGTCAATAACCCTTACCCCCGCCTCCAAGAGCCGCGGCACCAAGCCCATGGCCAGGCCGTGAGGGAGCGCCACAAAGACGACCTCTGCCTTTTCTGTTACCTGGTCAGGGTCAAGGGTTTCACAGACCAACTCGGCCCATCCGTCTAAGCTCGGGTAGACCTCGGAGATTTTCTGACCCCGGTAGCTCTCAGAAGTGAGTTGAACCAGCTCCACTTCCGGGTGACCGGCCAGAAGCCTCACCAACTCGACCCCGGTGTAACCGGTTGCACCTACAACTGCAGCCTTTACCAAGACCGCTCCCCCTCCTTAAGCTCTCCAACTACCAAAATGCCACTATCCACCTCGCCCGGGTTGCTCCTCCACTCGCCTTTCGCACCCCGCGCCCCGCATGGGCTGCGGCCGGAGCGTCTCGCCCCTCCAGGCCTGCGGCATAACCGGTCTCGCTCCGGAGCACCCCGGGCGTGCAACTCATGATCCTACCCGA
>SESX01000073.1 GCA_004367365.1 Candidatus Acetocimmeria pyornia | reverse complement strand
ACCTCCTGGGGCGAGTTGTAGTGGCCGAGGGATTGGAGACTGCCATGAGGTTTGCGCGGATTACGGGTTTTCGGGCCAAGGTGGTTACCCTGCGCGGGGAGATGGTGCATCCCGGGGGTCGATTAACAGGGGGCCGCAGGAAAGAAGGGGTGGGAGGCTTCCTGAACAGGGAAAGGGAGCGCAAGAACCTGGAGGAGAAGCTGGCAGGGTACCGCAGGGAAAGAGACGAGGTGTCCAGGGCCATCACGGCCGTGTCTTCTGGCCTGGACCAGCTGGAGAGGGAACTGGACCGGCGTCGTTCTGCTGTCCGTGAAATGGAGCTTCGTCAGGCTAGGGTCAGCGCGGATCTAACGTCAAGCCGCCAAGAGGTCCACCGGCTTTCCCGCGAGGTCGATACCCTCAGCAGCGAGGAAGAGGGGATGGTTGAGGAATTGAATGATGGTGCCGGCCGTCTCCATTCTCTGAAGAGGGAACTTCAGGCCCTCGAGGAGGAACGAGCCAGGATCGAGGGAGGTGTCACCTCCTCTAACAGTAGCCTGGAAAGGAAAAAAGACCAAAGAGACCGGTTGGTGGAGGCGGCTACCGCCCTCAAGGTGGAACTGGCTGCCCTGGGACAGGAACGCCAGGCCATCCGGGAGAAGGTTTCTGAACGTAAGACCTCCCGCGCAAAGGTTCTGGAACAACTGCGGGAAGGGGGCGAAAGGCTGGAAAGATTAAGGTTTGCCTTCCGTTCTGTCGAGGATGACCTTCGTGCGGGGGAAAAAGACCTGCAAAAGGCCAGGGCCAAGAAGAATGCCCTGGTGGCTCAACGCGGAAAATTAGAAGATAGGCACCGGGTTCTCGAGTTGGAGGTCAAGCAGCGTGAGGGCCAGGTAAGGCGGCTCAGAAGTAAGGCCAGGTTCTGCGCGGACGAGCTGCGCGAAAAACAGGTAGAACTGGCCCGGCTGGAAATTGAGGAGAAACACCTCCGGGAAAAGCTATGGAATGACTATGGCCTTTCCTTCGAGGAGCTTGACTCCGAGGCTCAGGAAGGGGCTGATGTCCAGTCCCTGGCCCGCCGCGTCAGGGACCTAAGAGAAGGGATTCGTGACCTGGAACCAGTCAACCTGGGGGCCGTCGAAGAGTACCGCGAGGTTAGGGAACGCTACGATTTTTTGACCCAGCAAAGCGCTGACCTCAGGCATGCCCAGAAATCACTTCAGGAAGTAATCCGGGGGATCGACCGTCAGATGAAAGCTAGATTCCAGGAAACCTTTGATACGATCCGGGGTTATTTCCGGCAGGTTTTTTCCGACCTTTTTGAAGGTGGGCAGGCAGACCTTCACCTCGAGGATGAGAATGACCCGCTGAATTCGGGTATCCGGATTTCGGCTCAGCCCCCTGGAAAGAGGCTTTCCACCTTGTCCTTGCTTTCTGGTGGGGAACGGGCCCTGACGGCTATTGCCCTTCTCTTCGCTTTCCTCAAGGTTGGTTCGGCTCCTTTCTGTGTTCTTGATGAAGTCGATGCCCCCCTCGATGAGGTGAACAACGAGAGGTTTGTCCGTTATCTTAAAAAACACTTCCAGAACACCCAGTTCCTCTTGATTACCCACCAGAAAAGAACCATGGAGGCGGCAGATGCCCTCTACGGGGTAATCATGGAGGAGTCTGGTGTTTCCAGGTTGATTTCGGTCCGGCTGGCCGAAGCAAGTTGAAAAGGCAGGGGGTTACGTGAAAGGTGTCTCAGAACGAAAGTATCTTCAACCGCCTTAAGAAAGGACTTACCAAGACCAAGAACGGATTGGTTCAAAGGCTGAAGACTGTTGTTTCCGGCCACAGCACCATTGGTGAAGACCTTTACGAAGAGATGGAAGAGGTCTTGATTTCGGGAGATGTAGGTCCGGAAACAACCCTGCGCCTGGTGGACGAACTGAAGGATATGGTGCGTGAACGTCGGGTTACGGAACCGGCAGACGTGAACTCCCTGTTGAAGGAAAAGATTCGTGCTCTCCTACGTGAGGCGGAAGGCAGGATTATTCTCGACGGTCCCCTGTCGGTGGTCATGGTTGTTGGGGTGAACGGTGTGGGGAAGACAACCCTGATCGGCAAGCTGGCTTACCGTTGGAAGTGCCAGGGCCAGCGCGTGCTGCTGGCCGCTGCCGACACCTTCCGGGCTGCTGCCATTGAACAGCTCGAGGTCTGGGGGCAAAGGGCTGGGGCTGACGTGATCCGGCACGCGGAAGGTTCTGACCCGGCAGCAGTGGTATTTGATTCCATCAAGGCGGCCCAGGCCCGTGGTGCCGGGGTGGTGATAGTCGACACCGCCGGGAGGCTGCATACCAAGAGGAACCTGATGGAAGAGCTCAAGAAGATCAGGCGGGTTATTGAGCGGGAAGCCCCGGGTGCTTTGAAAGAGGTCCTGCTGGTGGTGGATGCCACAACGGGTCAAAATGCTGTACAGCAGGCCCGGTTTTTCCATGATGCCGTGGGGGTGACTGGGATCGCGCTGACGAAGCTGGACGGAACCGCCCGTGGTGGGATCATCATTGCCATTTCCAGTGAACTCGGTCTGCCGGTGAAGCTGGTCGGGGTCGGGGAAAGGGTCGATGACCTGCAGGATTTTGATGCCGACCAGTTCGTTAACGCCCTTTTTGATTGATTGGTCTGTTGAAGGACAGCCTGGTTCCCTGTATGGGTTGTGGACCAACCTTGAAACAATGTTCGCGGGGAAAAATGGAGATAAGCCTGGTTCCCTCTACGGGTTGTGGGCCAACTCGATCTTGATTTAGGGGTTGCTGTTCCTGATTTTTGAGAAAGGGTGACCCCATGCCTTGGGTTGACAAAGTTGATCCTATGCCTTAGAATGTTAGGGAATCCTTATCTGTAAAGGAAATTTACTTAACAGACGTTACAGACCTTGAGATGTCCGGGACGTGGTGGCAATGCTGCAGAAGGTTGTCCGGATCGCGAAATTATACGATTACTACGGCCCTCTTTTGAGCCGGCGGCAGCGCGAGTTTATAGAACTTTACTACCATTATGACCTGTCTCTTGGGGAAATTGCCCAGCAATACGGTGTCAGCCGGCAAGCTGTCCACGACATTTTGCGGAGGGCTGAAGATGCCCTGGAGAGGTTTGAAGCCAGGCTCGGTTTTCTTCAACAGCGAGCAAAGTGGAAGCAAACCTGGCTTGTGATTTTTGAGGAGCTTAATAGTTTTCGGGCCGATGCTTCTGGTTTGAGTTTAGGGGACAAGAAGCGCTTGGACCGTATCCTGGAACGAACCCAGGAGGCGCTAGGTTATTAGAGCCGGTGGTTGGGGTCTGATAAATTTCTAATCGGGGGAAAGGCCAAATGGTGTTCGAAAATCTGGCCGGGAAGCTTCAAGAAACCTTCCGACGTTTGCGTGGAAAAGGGAAACTTACTGAAAATGATGTCAAGAAGGCCATGCGGGAAATCAAGATGGCCTTACTTGAAGCTGATGTTAACTTTAAGGTTGTTAAGGAATTTGTAAGCCGGGTCACCGAACGGGCGGTGGGTCAGGAAGTGACCCGCAGTCTGACCCCCGGGCAACAGGTGGTCAAGATCGTCAATGAAGAACTAACAAGGCTGATGGGTAGTAGTCAAGCCAGGATCGAACTCTCTTCCAAACCCCCCACAGTGCTGATGTTGGTTGGACTTCAGGGTTCCGGAAAGACAACCACTGCCGGTAAACTGGCTTTGTACCTGCGCAAACAGGGTCGAAACCCGCTTTTGGTAGCGGCTGATGTCTACAGGCCGGCGGCTATCAAGCAGCTCCGGGTGGTCGGGGAGCAGGTGGATATTCCTGTTTTCAGCCTGGGTGACAAGGCCAACCCGGTAGATATTGTTCGTGCGGCTAAACAAAGTGCCCTGAAGCAGGCACGCGATGTGGTTATTGTGGATACCGCCGGGCGGCTTCACATCAACGAGGAATTAATGAGAGAGCTGGAGAAGATGAAGGCCGAGGTCCAGCCCCAAGAAATCCTCCTGGTGGTTGATGCCATGACCGGGCAGGACGCCGTCCAGGTGGCCGAATCCTTCAACAGGCGTCTTGGTATCGACGGGGTGATCTTAACCAAGCTGGACGGTGATACCCGGGGCGGGGCTGCTTTATCGGTGAAGGCGGTAACTGGATGCCCCATCAAGTTCGTCGGGACCGGTGAGAAAATGGATGCGTTGGAGGTTTTCTACCCGGAGCGGATGTCCTCACGCATTCTGGGTATGGGGGATGTCCTGACACTCATCGAGAAAGCCCAGGCTAGTTTTGATGCCGAGAGGGCCCGCGAGCTGGAGAGAAAGCTCCGGTCCCAGGAGTTTACCCTGGATGATTTCCTGGAACAGTTAAAGCAGGTGCGGCAGATGGGACCCCTGGATGAAATCCTGGGGATGCTTCCGGGGTTCGGCCAGCTTAAGAAACTCAAAGGTTTACAAGTCGATGAAAAACAGCTGGTTCACACCGAAGCCATCATTAACTCCATGACCAGGGAGGAACGGAGAAACCCCTCCATTATTGATGGGAGCCGGCGGAAGAGGATTGCACGCGGAAGCGGAACCAGGGTTCAGGACGTCAACCGTCTCCTGAAACAGTTTCTTCAGACGAAAAAGATTATGCGGCAGTTAACCGCTTACCAGAAGGGTGGGAGGAAAGGAAAGGGGATCGGTAAGATGCCTTTCTTCAGTTGAACCTGACCACTTCTCCCCTGCAAAACTTTTGGAAACCCTCAGGAGGTGTAGTAAAGATGGCGGTTAAGATCAGGCTCAGGCGGATGGGGGGCAAGAAGGACCCTTTTTACCGGATTGTGGTGAGCGATGCAAGGTCACCTAGGGACGGACGGTTTATCGAAGAACTAGGCTACTACAACCCGGCTGCCAAGGAGGAGGTCCTGGACATTAACGAGGACAAGGCTGTAGAGTGGATGTTGAAAGGGGCCCATCCTTCAGATACGGTCAAGGCCCTCTTCAGGCGCCGCGGGATTATGGAAAAGTACCGGCAGGCAAAGAAACAAGCTTAACAGGGTAGACCTGTATGCTGGGGGTGTACTAAGTGAGGGAACTGGTCTCGTTTCTGGCGAAAGCACTTGTAGATAACCCCGATCAGGTCGAGGTCAGGGAAATAGAGGGTGAAAAAGCGGTAATATACGAGGTCAGGGTTGCGCCCGACGATATGGGCAAGATCATCGGTAAACAAGGGCGGATTGTAAAAGCGATGCGGACGGTGGTGAAGGCAGCGGCAGCCCGGGAGGGGAAGAGGGTGATGGTTGAGATCTTGCAGTAACCGTTTCCTCAGGGTTGACCGGACACCGTGCAAGGGAACTGGAGGCGTGGGCTGTGACCGAGCGGTACATAGCCATTGGTAAGGTTGTCGCTCCCCACGGGAATAAGGGCGAGGTAAAGGTGTACCCGTTGACCGATTTCCCGTCCCGCTTTACCGGTACCCGGCGGGTATATCTTACCGGACCGGACTACCGGGAAATCCTTGTTGACAAGGCACGTTTTCACAAGGGATTTGTGCTTTTGAAACTGGAGGGGTATGATACCATCAATCAGGCTGAATCCCTCCGGGGGAAGGTTCTGACCGTTCCCCGGGAGGAGCTTGTCAAACTGGGACCCGGAGAATACTACCTCTTCGAGGTCGTTGGCCTCGAGGTCTACACAGTTGACAACCGGTGGTTAGGAACCGTCAAAGACGTCATCCGTGGCCCAGCCAATGATGTTTACGTGGTAGGTCCCATCGGGGGTGACAAAGAAAAGGAGTACCTTATTCCTGCTTTGAAATCGGTAGTCAAGGGTATTGACCTCAAGGAAAAGGTGATGACCATTGACCCTATCCCCGGGTTGCTGGATTAGGTGAGGGGGAGCTAAAGTGCGGATTGACGTGCTGACCATCTTCCCGGAAATTCTCGTAAGCCCCTTGAAGCACAGTATTCTGAAGCGGGCCCAGGAAAAGGGACTGGTAGAGGTAAAGGTGATCAATATCCGTGACTTCGCCTATGACAAGCACCGCGTGACTGACGATTATCCATACGGCGGTGGGCACGGGATGGTGATGAAACCAGAACCAATCTTCCGGGCGGTGGCTTCCCTTCTCGACGTCGAGGAGGATGACATTCCAGGGCATCGGAACTTACCCAGCGGGGTAGAGATTATCCTCCTTTCCCCCCAAGGTGAACCCTTTACCCAGGAAAAAGCGTGGGACCTGGCCCGAGCAGCCAGGCACCTGATCCTTATTTGCGGGCGTTACGAGGGTGTGGACGAACGTGTAAGAAAGCACCTGGCTACTGAAGAGATTTCCATCGGTGATTACGTCCTGAGCGGGGGAGAGGTGCCCGCACTGGTGGTTGTCGATGCCGTAGTCCGGTTGCTCCCTGGTGCTTTGGGGGATGGTGAATCACCTCGCCATGATTCCTTTTCCGACGGGCTCCTGGAAGGTCCGCAGTTTACCCGTCCCAGGGAGTACTTGGGCCTGAAGGTGCCGGAAGTCCTGCTGACGGGCGACCACGAGCGGATCCGTCGCTGGAGGCGCAAGGAGGCTTTGAAAAGGACCCTCGAGCGTCGCCCCGAGCTGCTGGAAAAGGTTTCGCTTTCGGGGGAGGACCTCCGCTATCTTCAGGAAATAGAAGACGAGGCATAAGGGGAACAAGGGCTGTTTCAGCCGGTTTGGGCCCCGGGGTGAGGGTGTTTTGTTGTTTTTGCCCTATCGTTGTGTTATAATAACAACCGTTATCATCATATTTATCCATGTAGGCGTTGAGGCCGTGTCCGGGAGAAAAGGAGGGACAGGCAAGAATGGATATCATCAAGGCGATAGAGCAGGAACAGGTTAAGAACAATGTTCCCGACTTCCGTCCGGGTGATACGGTTCGTGTACACGTTAGGGTGACTGAGGGTGGACGGGACAGGATCCAGGTTTTTGAAGGTGTAGTCATCGACCGGAAAAACGGTGGTCCCAGTGAAACCTTTACGGTCAGAAGGATTTCGTACGGCGTGGGCGTAGAAAGGGTGTTCCTTCTCCACTCGCCGAAGGTCGAACGCATTGAGGTGGTCAGAAGGGGACGCGTGCGACGGGCAAAGCTTTATTACCTGAGGAGTCGCAGAGGAAAGGCTGCCCGTATTAAGGAAAAAAGGTAGTAATGGTTAGGGGGCTGGGTACAGTCCCTCGTTCCTTGTCTTCCTGCTTCGACTTCGCACCTGAAGCGGCAAGGGGGAAAACTAATGTCGCCATCCATGAAACAGTTTCTGCGGGAATCCGCGGAAACTGTTATCATTGCCCTGGTTTTGGCCCTGTTGATCCGGGGATTTCTTGTAGAGTCCTTCCTGGTCCAGGGCTATTCCATGGAGCCCACCCTCCACGATGGTGAAAGACTCCTGGTAAACAAACTGGCCTACCGACTTGAGGCGCCCGAGAGGGGAGATATTGTGGTTTTCCGCTATCCCCTTAACCCTAAACGGGACTTTATCAAGCGTGTGGTCGGTACGCCCGGGGACACCATTGAGATCCGCCACAACCAGGTTTTCCTCAATGGTCAACCACTGAAGGAGGACTACATCCTGCCGGACCGGTATCCTAGGAACTACCAGCCAGTCACGGTTCGGCCGGGGACGGTCTATGTTCTGGGTGACAACCGCGGCAACAGCGAGGACAGCCGGATATTTGGGGTGGTTCCAATTGAAAATATTAAGGGACGGGCCTTTCTTGTCTACTGGCCGGTATCTGAGCTGGAAGTGATTCGGTAGTATTTCGGGGCCAGCTGCAGCCACCTGTTTGAGGCTTTAAGGCGAGTTTGTGGCTCCGTTGCGGAGCCGTTAAGGTTCATTGCAACCATCCGGGTGAGCGTGGCGGCGCGAAGGAAGACCCCGGCGTTGGGACATTTTCGTAGAAGTGCTCCATACCGCACCCATAGCGGCACCACGAAGCATGAAAATTGCACCCCGTACTCAGGGGCTCCCTGATTTGGGTAGGATTGAGTTGGACGCCCGGGGTGCTCCGGGGCGAGACTGGTTGTGCCGCAGCCCCGGACGGGCGAGGACTACGAAACGCGAGTGGATGAGCATCCCTGGCGAGGCGAATGGTGCCATTTTCGTAGTCGGCCGTACTGCCTTACAGGGCACCACGAACCACGGAAATTGGAGGCGGTAGTCAGCGGCTCCTTAAGCGGGTAGTAGCATGAGTTGCAGACCAGGGTTGCTCCGAAGCGAGACGGTCTGGCCGCAGGCCCGGAGGCCGAGGAATAAGTTATACCGCAGACCGGGAGAGCAGACGAATAAAAAGGCGAGTGGGGGAGGAGCCGGGGCGGGGCGGATAGCGTCATTTTCGGAGCAGAAGGAGGCCAGAATGCCAAGGGATTGGTTTCCGGGTCATATGGCCAGGGGTGAACGTTACATACGGCAGAACCTGAAGTACGTTGACCTTGTTTACGAAATGGCGGACGCCAGGATACCACGTACCAGTCGCAACCCGAGGGCGGACAGGTTGCTCGGGACTGCAAAGGGCAGGATCCTGGTCCTCAATAAGGCTGACCTGGCCGATCCACGCCTTACCAAAGAGTGGGTCGGTTATTTTAGCTCTCGAGGCCTGATGAGTGTCGCCCTTTCGACCCACGACGAGGGCCAAATGAAGGAGTTGTTAAGTCTGAGCCGGGCTGTCAAGGAAAGGGTTCGTCCCGGCCGGTCCGGCCTGAGGCGTAAGCTTAGAGCGATGGTTGTCGGGATCCCCAATGTGGGTAAGTCGTCCTTTATCAACCGGGTGGCCGGGCGGGTGAAAACCCCAACAGGACGAAAACCGGGAGTTACCCGGGGAAAGTTGTGGGTTAAGGTTGACCAGGACCTGGAACTGCTGGACCTACCAGGGGTACTCTGGCCGAATTTGAGGCAACCCGAGACCCTTTTTCGCCTGGCCGTGACCGGGGTCCTAAGTGAAGAGGCTTACGACAGGGAGGAGGTAGCAATGAGGCTCATGGACTGGCTTGTTCGGCACCAACCGTCCTGCCTGGAAGAACGGTATGGGATTGCAGTTGCGGGCCATGGGCTGGACCTTCTTCGAGCCATTGGAAAGGAGAGGGGTTGTATCCGGGCTGGGGGTGAGGTGGATCTTGCCGCGGCAGCTGGGATAGTGCTCCGGGAATTTCGCGCCGGGCAGTTGGGTAGGCATACCCTGGAAGAACCAGAATCTGCGGACGGTTAACTTGATCACCGAGAGGGGATCTACCTCTGCCTGGCGAAGTGGGGAAAGAGCTGGTAGTAAAGGAGTAGGGCCACGTGGACTTCAAGGGTATGACCGTAAGTGAGATCCGCCGCTGGGTCCATGACACACACCCCAGCCAGTACCCGGACATTTTGCACCAGTTGGTCGCTGACCAGAGGGCAGGGGTCCAGAAGCTCTACCAGGCCTGTCTTCAGAGGCTTGAACGCTGGAACGAGGAAAAAAAGCGCCTTCAGAAGGGTTATGCTTTGGAACAGGCGGCCGTAACGCGGGGCTACTCCACGGTGGCCGGGGTTGACGAGGCCGGCCGGGGGCCTCTGGCTGGGCCGGTGGTGGCTGCGGCGGTGGTGCTTCCACCGGGGTTTATCCTGGAAGGTTTAAAGGATTCCAAAAAAATGACGGCGGCCCAGCGTGAACGGGCCTACCGTGAGATCATGCGGAGTGCTGAGGTTGGCATCGGTGTGGTGGGGGTACCCTACATCGATGCCTTCAATATTCTTAAGGCTTCCTTTCATGCCATGCGCCAGGCGGTTGGTTCTTTGGCTGTTCGTCCGGACTATTTGCTTGTGGATGGTCGGTATCCGATCCCAGGTCTGCCATGTAACCAGGAGAACGTGGTCGGTGGTGACAGCCTGAGCAATTCCATTGCGGCGGCCTCCATTGTCGCGAAGGTGACCAGGGACCGTCTCATGGTTAAGATGGACGAGGTCTACCCGGAATACGGCTTTTCCCGACACAAGGGCTACTACTGCGAGGAGCACATAGCCTCCCTAGTAAAGTACGGGCCCTGTCCCTGCCACCGGCTTACTTTTTGCCACCGTTTTCTTGAACCTGCCCAAGGAGGGCTTATCTGGTGATGGGAAAAAGGGCCTGGGTCGGGAGACGAGGTGAAGATGTGGCGGCCCGGTTCTTGGTTGACAAGGGCTATCGTTTGGTGGCTCGTAATTATCGCTGCCGGCTGGGGGAGGTAGACATTGTTGCTTACGACGCTTTGGACCTGGTTTTTATTGAGGTGAAGGCGCGCACTACAAGAGCCTTCGGTTTTCCCCAGGAAGCCGTAGGACTTGGAAAGCAGCGCAAACTCCGTGCCCTGGCCGAAAGGTATCTTCAAGAGAACAAGCCCTCATGCGCGGGAGTTCGTTTCGATGTTGTCTCCGTGCTCTTGGACCCACAGGGGAAAGCCATGTTCGTGGAATTGATCAAGAATGCCTTTTAGTTGTGTGGTCCTGAAGCAGACGTTGATAGGCTTGGGCAAGGGCACTGGTGACAGGACCGGGCCGGCCGTTTCCGACTTGATGTCCATCAACGGTTACCACGGGCAAGACTTGGATAGAAGTACCGGTCAGGAAAACCTCGGTCGAGCGCAAGAGCTCTTGGTAAGATACGGGTGCCTCTTCGATGGGGATCCCTTCTTCCCGGGCTAGTTTCAAGACAAACTGGCGGGTGATTCCATTCAGGATCCTTTCGTTGGCCGGAGGGGTAATAACAAGCCGGTCGTGGACAACAAAGACGTTGCTACTGGCGCCCTCAGATACCAGACCGTTTTCTTGAACAAAAATGGCCTCAAAATGACCTGCGGCTCGCGCCTTTTCCTTGGCCAGAACATTTGGAAGCAAATTGGTGGACTTGATGTGACATAGTTTCCACCTGATGTCGGGCAGGGAAAGTACTGAGACTCCTCTTTCCGCGAGGTGGTCGGGTAGTGGTTGGCTTTCCCTCAGTGTTATCACCAGGGATGGTCGAGTGGATTCAGGAAAGGGGTGGTTTCTTGGGGCCTGGCCGCGGGTGACCTGGATGTAAAGCTGGGCGTCTTTGAGCCCGCTCTGGCGGAGGAGCTGCCAGGCCAGGGCCGAGAGTTCATCTAGGGAAAGAGGTAATTGAAGGTCGATACCCCGGGCACTCTGTTGGAGGCGGTCAAGGTGTTCTGGGAGGGCAAAATAAGTCCCGCTGTAGGCATTGACCATCTCGTAGACCCCATCTCCAAACTGGTAACCCCGGTCTTCGACAGGGACCGCGGCTTCTTTGATCCGACTGATTTTGCCGTTGACATAGGCTAAATCCACGGGTTATCCTCCTTCCGGTGGTTTTTGGCTCTTGGCTCCTTTACTTGATTTCAGTTTAGGATACGCCATAAACTTCGATAGCGATTCCCCGTTCTCCTTTTAACTTTCTTAGGACTTGTCCTCTATTCCGCCGCAAAAGGCGGCACCACGAGGGATGAAAATCAGGCCCAAACCGGGTTGCTGCAGTCGGCACCCCGGGTGCCAACGAAGGGGCAGGCGCCGGCTTCCTGAGCGGCGGTCAGCGAACACGTTTAAGAACCGCAGGCGGTGGAGGACCAGCCGCAGCCACCGCGAGTTTGTGGCTGCGGCCCGGAGCCGCCGAGGTTCATGACAACT
>SESX01000072.1 GCA_004367365.1 Candidatus Acetocimmeria pyornia | reverse complement strand
GACGGGGTATCACTTGGAACTGCGATCATGTCCAGCCCTACCGAGCAAACGCTGGTCATGGCTTCCAGTTTATCAAAGGTCAGGGCCCCGCTGGAGACGGCTTCCACCATTCCGGCGTCTTCGCTCACCGGGATGAAAGCCCCACTGAGCCCCCCCACGTAAGAACTGGCCATGGCACCACCCTTTTTCACGGCATCATTCAATAGCGCCAGGGCTGCCGTTGTCCCATGGGTTCCACACCGCTCCAGTCCCATGGCTTCCAGGATGTTGGCGATGCTGTCGCCAACGGCAGGGGTGGGGGCAAGGGAGAGGTCTACAATCCCAAACCGTACCCCCAGGCGCTGTGAAGCCATCCTTCCCACCAGTTCCCCCATGCGCGTGATCTTGAAAGAGGTTTTTTTGATCTGTTCGGCCAGTTCGCCCAAGTCGGCATCGGGACCCAGTTTCTTGACAACGCCGTGCACCACTCCCGGCCCGCTGACACCGACGTTTACAACTGCTTCCGACTCCCCAGGTCCATGGTAGGCCCCGGCCATAAAGGGGTTATCTTCCGGGGCGTTGGCGAACACCACCAGCTTGGCACACCCAATTCCATCCCGGTCTGCCGTGGACCGGGCCGTTTCCTTAATGATCTCACCCATGGCCAGGACAGCGTCCATGTTGATGCCGGCCTGGGTGGTGGCCACATTTACGGAAGAACAGACCCGCTCTGTCTGGGCCAGGGTCTCCGGAATGGCCTCCAGCAGTGCTATTTCTCCCCTGGTGAACCCTTTATGTACCAGGGCCGAAAAACCACCGATGAAATTGACCCCCACCTCTTGGGCCGCCTCATCAAGGGTGTGGGCGATCCGGGTAAACCCTTGAGCAGTGTATGCTCCGAGAAGGGAAACGGGGGTAACGGAGATGCGCTTGTTGATGATGGGGATGCCGAATTCAGCTTCAATTTCTTCGGCCACCGGAACCAGGCGTTCGGCGTAGGAGGTGATTTTCCGGTGGATGTTGGAGCAGAGTTTCTCGAGGTCCGGGGCGGTACAATCCCAGAGGCTGATTCCCAGGGTCACCGTTCGGACGTCCAGGTTTTCCAGTTGCAGCATCCTGATGGTTTCGAGAATCTCGCGGGTACTTATGGTCATAAACAGTGCCCCCGACTAAATCCGGTGCATGTACTTGAAGATTTCTTCACGTTGGGCCTTGATGTCGACGCCAAGCTCGTCTCCCCGGTTCTCGAGTTTCTTCTTCAAGGTCTCGAAGGATTCCGAACACCCGGCAATATCCACCAGCATGATCATGGCGAAGAGATCCTGCATGGTTGTCTGGCTGATGTCCAGGATATTGACGTTGTGCTGGGCGAGGACTTGGGACACCCCGGCGATAATACCGACCTTGTCCCGCCCGACCACGGACACCACGACCCGGACGGGGGTGTTTTCCTCCTCCGGGGTTTCCAGGTTTTCCTTCGCTAGGGTCAGGGGTGGTTGCTCGCGGGACGGCCTGTCCATTTTCTGAACCTGCAGGGCTAAACCCTTCCCCCGGGCCCAGGCCCGGGCGTCGGATGTCACAATCGCTCTTTCTGGGATACAGATGGTGTTTCCCCGGCGGTACCTAGCGATGTTGTCGACGGTGATGATGGTCTGCAATTGGGCTTCCTCCCGGAAGAAAGAAGGTGGGTATCACTTGCCCTGATTTTACTTCTTCTGGCGGAAACCGTCAAGCGGTGGATGACGACGAAGGAAGGCAAGTAGGAGATGTGGAAATACAAATGTTAGTTTATTTCATCTTCGGCCTGAGATAATTGTTTTGGAGGAAGCTCCCGAGTCTGCAACTACGTCTGGAAGGGAGGGAACTTATTTTGTTCTCGCTGGGCTCGTCGTGAGAGGTCAGCGGGAGCAAGCTTCCCGGTCAGGGGATGCAGATCCTTTGTCACTGGCATGGTGGTGCTGGTCTTAGATGACATGGAGCACTTCTACGAAAATACAGGTTCCACCCTGGATTTTCATCCTTCGTGGTGCCGCCCGTGTGGCGGCATGGGGCACTACTACCAAAATACTTGTTCCGTTCTGACTTTTCATTCTTTGTGGTGCCGCCGTGCTATAGGCGGCCTGCAGGACTGCTGCGAAAAGACCGGTTGTGGTTCTTGTTCTCAGTGAATCCCTGCTACCGGGGCGGCATCAAGCACTAATTTAAAAAGGAGGTAGTGAACCATGGAATTCAAAGGTATCTATGCCCCGATTCCAACCCCCTTCATTGATGAGGAGATTGCCTGGGATAAGTTGGACGAAAACCTAAAGAAGTGGGAGGAATCGGACCTCACGGGTCTCACCGTCCTGGGTTCAAACGGTGAATTCGTCTTTCTGGATCCCGAGGAAAAGGTCCAGCTTGTAAAATTCGTGCGGGCGCATTTTCCAAGGAAAATCATCGCCGGAACCGGTTGTGAATCGACCCGGGCCACCATTGAGATGACGAAAAAAGCAGCCGATGCCGGAGCCGATTGTGCCTTGGTAATCACCCCCAGTTACTACAGGGGGGGGATGACTGATGAAGCCCTAAAGGTTCACTATACGGCAGTAGCTGACGCCTCACCCATCCCGGTCATGCTTTACAACATGCCTCGTAACACCGGTGTGAATATGTCGGTTCCCCTGGTTGTTGAGCTCGCCCGGCACCCGAACATAGTGGGGATCAAGGATAGCTCGGGTAACATTGTCCAGATCGCGGACATGGTTGCGAAGACCCGTGGTGAGGACTTTGTCGTCTTTGCAGGTTCGGGAAGCTTCCTGCTCCCTACCCTTTTGATGGGAGGGGTTGGTGGTACCCTGGCCGTGGCCAACGTGGCCCCGAACGAAGCCGTTCGGATCCAAACCCTTTTTGAGGAAGGAAGGCTTGAAGAGGCCAGGAAGGAACAGGCAAGAATCCTGGACCTTAACGCGGCCGTAACCAGCCGCTGGGGGGTACCGGGCTTGAAAGCCGCCCTGGACTTAATCGGCTATTTTGGTGGAAAGCCGCGTCACCCCTTGGTACCGCTCTCGGAGGACAAGAGGGCTCAATTAGCTGTTATCCTCCGGGAGTACGGCTTTGAGCCAAGGTGGGTGTGATGAGAAAGCTTAGAAGCCAGATGATGATCGAAGGGCTTGCCGGGGCCTACCCGCGGGCCCTTTACCGGAGCATGGGGTACGATGACCAGGATTTGCGCAAACCACACATCGGGATCGTCAATTCCTGGAGTGAAGTCAACCCGGGGCACATCCACCTCCGGCAGCTGGCGGAATTCGTGAAGCAAGGTGTCTGGCAGGCGGGGGGAACCCCCTTTGAGTTCAATACCATATCCCCCTGTGATGGTGTGGCCCAAGGGGTGGGAATGCACTACATATTACCTAGCCGTGATGTTATTGCTGCTTCCGTCGAATGCATGACCCAGGCCCACCGCTTCGACGGCCTGGTTATGCTGGGCTCCTGCGACAAAATCGTACCTGGGATGCTCATGGCCGCCGCGGTCTTAGACCTTCCCACGATTTTTGTTACCGGTGGCCCCATGGAGCCCAGGACCATGGCCGGGCAGGACTTGGTGGTTTGTGATGTTAAGGAAGCCATGGGCCGGGTCAGTTCTGGCGAGATTACGGAACCAGAATTCGAGGAAATCGAGCGGGATACCTGTACCGGAGCTGGGGCCTGTGGAATGATGGGGACGGCCAACACCATGTCCTGCCTGGTTGAGGCTTTAGGGCTCTCCCTACCAGGTACAGCCACAATCTCGGCCTTGGACGCCAAACGGCAGCGTTTGGCCAAGCAAGCTGGAAGGCGCGTTGTAGAGCTGGTTAAGGAGGGTGTACATGCGCGCCGGTTCCTGACCCGGGCCTCCTTGGAAAACGCCCTCAGGGCCGTACTGGCCATGGGCGGTTCGTCCAACGTGGTCCTTCACGTGTTGGCCATGGCGGCCCTGGCCCAGGTGCCCCTGGTGCTAGACGACTTTGACCGGTTGAGCCGTGAGACTCCTCTGATAGCCAAGTTCAAGCCAGCTTCAAAATATACCTTGAAAGATTTTGAGTCAGCCGGAGGAATGCCGGGTCTCTTAAAGGAGCTAACTCCACTGCTCAACCTAGACTGTCCGGTGGTAGAAGGCGGGGACCTGCGGAGCCGGATAGAAGGGGCACGGGTTTCGAGGCGGGAGGTGATTCACTGTCTGGAGGAGCCCTTGGCGCCTGAAGGAGGCCTCGCTGTTCTGAAAGGCAACCTGGCTCCCCACGGGGCCATCGTGAAGCAGAGCGGGGTTAACCCGTCGATGCTGGTTCATACCGGGCCGGCCCGGGTGGCTGAGTCCGAGGAAGAGGTCAGGGAGCTGCTTCTTGGGGGTCAGGTTCAACCAGGTGATGTTCTCGTCATTCGTAATGAAGGTCCCAAGGGCGGGCCGGGGATGCGGGAGTTGTCAATACCGGCGGCCCTGCTGGTTGGTATGGGATTGGGGGATTCAGTGGCCATGGTTACCGACGGGAGGTTTTCAGGGGCTACGCGGGGGCCCTGCATCGGCCATGTGGCCCCGGAGGCGGCTGAAGGAGGGCCCTTGGCATTGGTGGAAGACGGTGATCTCATCGAGATCGACATCCCCTCCCGTGAACTCAACCTCAAAATTACCCAGCAGGAGATGGACCGGCGCCTGGCTAGTAGAAGGGGCCAACTAGAAGAAGCGACGGGTTTTTTGGGGCTTTACGCCAGAAGCGTGGGTTCTTCTGCCCATGGGGCCCTGTTTATCCGGCCGAGCATGGGGCCGGGACGAAAGGGTGGACCGGTATGAACCACTTTTCGGGACTGGTTAGGAAGGACTCGGGAGGTGAGAAGTAGTGCCGCTGGTGGATGGTGGGTTTGATATTGAGTTCCCCCGTATGGTTAGGGTCAAACAGAGATTCCGGGCCGACCGGATTAAGGATATCAGGCAAAGGGTTTTCGCTGAATTGGAACGTGAGGAGGTCCGGCGCCGTTTTCAAAAAGGGCAGCGGATTGCGGTCACGGTGGGTAGCCGTGGGATTGCAAGTATCGGCGAAGTTACCAGGGCCATTGTTGATAAATTAAAGGAATTCGGTACCGAGCCTTTCATCATTCCAGCCATGGGAAGCCACGGTGCGGCCACACCCGAGGGCCAGAGGGAGGTCTTGGCCACTTACGGGGTGACCGAGGAAACCATGGGGGTACCCATTGAGGCTACCATGGAGGTTGTTCAGCTTGGAACCACTGAAAGCGGGACACCTGTATACTTTAGCAAGCCGGCTTACGAGGCTGACGGTGTTCTGGTGGCCAACCGGGTGAAGAACCACACCAGGTTTCGCGGCCCAGTGGAAAGTGGGCTGATGAAGATGATGGTCATTGGCCTCGGCAAGCACCGGGGGGCGACCTATGTTCATAAACAGGGGTTCGAGCGTTTTGCCACCCTCATTCCAGAGGTCGGCCGGGCCATCTTAGAGAGGGCTCCCATCACCTGTGGTCTGGCCATGGTCGAGAACGGTTACCACGAACAAATGGTCATCCGGGCTGTTACACCAGACAAGATTGAGGAAACCGATATGGAGCTGTTAAGACTTGCCCGCGAGGCGATGCCCCGGATCCTGTTGGATGAGATTGATGTTCTGATTGTTGAAGAAATCGGGAAAAACATCAGTGGTTCGGGGATGGATCCCAATATCACCGGACGTTATTCTGAACCTTTCATGATGGCATCAAACCCCAAACCACGTGTCCAGAAGATTGTTGTCCTCGGGCTGACCGAACAAACCCACGGTAATGCTTGTGGAATCGGTGACGCTGACCTGACGACAAGGGCGGTCTTTGAGGAGATGGACCTCGTGAAAACCTATGCCAATGTGATCACTTCTACCCTTCTCAACTCCGGCGCCATTCCCATGATGATGGAAAACGACCGGCAGGCAGTAGTTGTCGCCTTGAGGACCTGCAACCGGGTGGAACCACCCGAGGCCAGGGTCGTACGGATTAGGAACACCTCCGAGTTAGACGAAATCCATGTCTCGGAGGCCTTGCTGCCGGAGGTGGAAAGCAACGAGAACCTGGAGGTGATCGGGGACTTAGGACCGATGGTCTTTGATGACAATGGGAGGTTGGTTTAAGCACAAACTTTTTCCTCATCAAGGTACACTAAAGGTTGTGCCCTTTGTTGCCGAACTTAGGGCTTCTTCCCCGACGGGGGAAGGGAGAGGGCCCGTAAGGGGTGGGGAGCCAGAAAGGCAGGCAAGAAGCAGGGGTTTCCAGACCCATCGCGAAGAGGTATAATAAAGAAAGAGGCTGGTCGGGGCGGTATCCATGGAACCGCACCAGGGATGAGGCCAGCCGGGCTCAAGCCTTCCGGCCCCCGGATGGAGCCAGGCCGGTGGGGGAAGGGGTTTCGGAAACCGAGTCCAGGTTCATTCCAGGTTTATAGGTCAAGAACGCCAGAACGACTGCTTGGATCCGTAGGGACCGAGACAGAAGGACCGGCGAAGCTTTTCGAAGGGGCTTTCTGTCGCCTGTGCGGAGAAGCCCCTTGTTTTGTTTCTAGCTACAGGTACGGTGGCCAGGGCGACGGCCGGGGGGTGGGAACCGGCGGGACGGCAAAAATGGCAATGGGGGTTGTTGTAAAGAACCCAAAAGGGAGCCGAGGAGTGGTTTCTTTCTGAGGCAGGGGGTGTTTGGGTCTGGGAAAAAAAAGGGATGCTGCGGCTTCTGGTGACGGCTTGCTGAGGGTCGGGATCATCGGTGCGGGAAGGGTTGGTTCAACTGTAGGTTATATTCTCGGGGAAAAAGGGTACCGGCTCTGTGGGGTGTGCAACCGGTCAGTTGCATCGACGAAACGGGCCGCCCGTGACCTGGGAACCCGGGCTTTCGACAACCCTGTACAGCTGGCGGCGGAATCCACGCTGGTTTTGCTCACCACCCCTGATGACCATATCGAAGGGGTTTGCCGGCGGATTGCCCGTGAAGGGGGATTCCGGCCCGGTCAGGTGGTGGTGCACATGAGTGGTGCCTTGGGTTCTGACTGCCTTGACACTGCTGCCCGGGAGGGGGCGTACCCGGTTTCCATCCATCCTTTGCAGACCTTTGTCAGTTTCGAAAAAAGGAATGACCTTGGTGGGGTATTCTGTGCGGTGGAGGGCCATCCCCGGGCCCTACCGGTGGCACGCCGGCTGGTTCGGGACCTGGGTGGCCGTTTCGTAGAGATCGACCCCAAGGCCAAGGTTCTTTACCACGCCGCCGCTGTCGTTGCGTGTAATTACCTGGTTGGTGTGCTTGATTTCGCCACCGAGCTGTTTGCTGCCACCGGGGTTGACAGGGACGAAGCCCTGAAGGCCTTGTTACCCCTGGTGAAGGGGACGGTGGACAACTTGGAACGAGTTGGCATCCCGGCGGCCTTGAGTGGTCCGTTGGCCCGGGGTGATGTGGAGACGGTAAAGGCCCACCTGTCTGAAATCCAGGCTTATGAAGCTAGAGCCGGGAACGACTTCCAGTGGAGCTTGGTCTACAGAACCCTCGGGAGAAAGACCCTGGCTGTGGCCCGGGCACGGGGCCTCGACAGGGAAGCGGCGGAAAGGTTGGAGAACCTGTTGGGGACGACTGGGCCGGACGGTTGCCGGGAAGATGAGGAAAGAACAAAAGGTGAGGAAAGAACAATGAGAAGGGAAGAGGGTAATGGAAGGCAGAAAAACGATCCTGGATTTCCAGCGCAAGAAGTCGGAAGGCAAGAAGATTACCATGCTGACGGCCTATGATTACCCTACGGCCAGGGCAGTCGACCAGGCTGGGGTTGATTCAATCCTGGTCGGGGATTCCCTGGGGATGGTGGTGTTAGGGTACGAAAACACCCTTTCTGTTACCCTGCAGGACATGATTCATCACGCCAAGGCCGTCATGCGGGGGGCACGGAAAGCCTTCGTGGTTGCGGACATGCCCTTTATGACCTACGAGATTAACCGGGACGAAAGTATCCGGAATGCAGGGCGACTGGTGCAGGAAGCAGGGGTGCAGGCAGTGAAGGTGGAAGGGGGCCGTGAGATCATCAACGTGGTGGAAGGGATTGTCAGCACTGGGATCCCGGTCATGGGGCACCTGGGGCTTACTCCCCAGTCTATCCACCAGTTCGGGGGGTTCAAAGTCCAGGCCAAGGATGAAGCAGCTGCCCGGAAGTTGCTCGAGGACGCCCTGGCCTTGGAGGAGGCCGGTGCCTTTGCCGTGGTTCTTGAAGGTATCCCACAGCAGTTGGCTCGCCTGGTCACGGAGCGGCTGGGTATCCCGACCATCGGGATTGGGGCTGGACCGGACTGTGACGGGCAGGTCCTGGTCACCCACGACCTTTTGGGTATTTTTGACCGCTTTGTTCCCAAGTTTGTTAAGCAGTACGCCAACATGTACGAACTGATGCTGGAATCCTTGTCCCGTTATGTTCAAGAAGTAGAGAACGGAACTTTCCCAGGACCGGAACACTGCTTTAACATCGAACCTGAGGTACTTGAGTCACTGTACCGAGGTGAGTAGCTTGGGAGGGAAAGAAGTGGAGATCATCGGTGACCCACAAAAGCTGCGGAAACGGCTGGATGAGTTGAGGGTCGAAAGGGGGAGTGGTTTTCAGCCCCCCAGGGCAGCCACTGTTGGATTGGTGCCCACCATGGGTTACCTCCATGAAGGGCACCTGGCCCTGGTGCGTGCAGCCAGGCAGGATAACGAACTGGTGGTGCTGAGTATTTTTGTCAACCCTGTTCAGTTTGGTCCCCAGGAGGACTATGAAGAGTACCCCCGTGACCTGAAGAGGGACACCAACCTGGCCCAGGAGGCAGGGGTGGACCTGATTTTTGCTCCAAAAGCGGCCCAGATGTACCCTGAAGGTTACAGGACCTTTGTGGAGGTTGAGGGGCTGAGCGATAAGCTGTGTGGGGCTTCACGACCAGGGCATTTCCGGGGTGTCGCCACGGTGGTCACAAAGCTTTTCCATATTGTCGGCCCTGACCGGGCCTATTTTGGACAAAAGGACGGCCAGCAGGTGCTGGTTATCAAGAGGCTGGTGCAGGACCTCAACATGAGGGTTGAGATCGTGGTCCTGCCAACCGTCCGGGAAAAGGACGGCCTGGCGGTGAGTTCCAGGAACGTCTACCTGGGTGCCGAGGAACGCCAGGCAGCCCGGGTCATCCCTGATACCCTGCACTGGGCTGAGGCCCAGGTCCGGGCCGGGGAGAGGGATGCCGACAGGCTGCGGGAGGCGATCCGAGAACGGATCGCTGCAGAACCCCTGGCCAGGATAGATTACGTCAGTGTCAATGACGGACATGAGCTGGAAGAGGTCGACCGGATTGGGGACCGCGTAATGGTTGCTGTAGCGGTTTGGATAGGTAAGACGAGATTGATCGACAATATCGTTCTGGAGGGACTTTCGCGGTGTGGCGAGTCATGATGAAGTCAAAGATTCACCGGGCAACTGTGACCGAAACCAACCTTAATTACGTCGGAAGCATTACCATTGACCGCACGCTCTTGAGGAAAGCCGATATTCTCCCCCACGAGAAGGTTCAAGTGGTCAACATCACCAACGGAAACCGTTTTGAGACTTATGCCATCGCGGGAAAAGAAGGCTCCGGAACCATCGCCCTGAACGGGGCTGCCGCCCGCTTGGCTCATTCGGGTGACACGGTGATTATCATCTCCTATGGTATCTACGACCGGGAGGAAGCTGCCGCGCACCGGCCGGTTGTGGTCCTAGTGAATGAAACCAACCAGGTGACGGAAGTGAACACCGTGGAGGTCCCGGTAGAAACGGGGCCTTGAGGGGCCAGGCTCCAGATTCAAGGGGCTGCAGAGGTTGACCACCGGGGAGGGTCTGGGGCATGCTAAGAACTACGGGTGTAATGGGGAAGCCGGGCCGCGCTAATTGGGTTAAGCGGCCTGGATATGTTGAAAGAGGGGTTCTTTTTGGTCAACCAAAGGGCAGCCAACCCGGGGTTGGTGGAAACGGGGAAAAGAAAGCAGCAGAACGGGCTAGAACTTACGAGAGGGCCCATTGTCAGCGTGCTTTTGCGGCTGGCCTGGCCCATTATGGTTAGCGATCTCCTGCAGACAGCCTACAACCTGGTGGATACCTTCTGGGTGGCCAAGGTGGGGGCGGCAGCTGTAGCCGCTGTTTCCATTAGTTTTCCCATTGTCTTCTTCCTTTTTGCGGTCGGGATGGGTTTTACCATTGCCGGGACGGCCCTGGTTGCCCAGTATACCGGTGCCGGTGATGGGTCATACGCGAACCGGGTGGCTGGTCAGACCCTCAGCTTTGTCAGTGCCATCGCCCTGTTTTTTACCGTCGTTGGGTTCTTCTTTCACCGGCATTTCCTGGTGTGGATGAATGCGGGGCCCGAGGTTTTGCCCCTGGCGTCCGGTTACCTGCGGGTGATCTTTGCCGGGGTCATCTTCATGTTTTTCTTTTTTGTCTTTTCCTCAGTTCTAAGGGGTTCGGGGGATACGGTAACCCCCATGAAACTGATGGCGGTTTCGGTGGGCCTGAATGTCGTCCTGGACCCGGTCCTCATTTTTGGGCTCGGTCCCTTCCCTGAGATGGGTGTGGTTGGGGCGGCGGTGGCCACTGTGTTTTCCCGGGGTGTAGTTGCCGTTTATGGTATTGCAGTGCTTTTCACCGGTTGGTACGGGATTCATTTGAGACTTGTGCACCTGGTTCCCGACCCAGGGTTGGTGAAGAAAATCTTTGTGATCGGGCTGCCCGCGGCCCTAGACAGGTCGGCCCGGGCACTAGGGCTGGCGGTGATGACGGGGGTTGTTGGGGTTTTCGGAACCGTGGCCCTGGCTGCTTACGGTATTGTCGGCCGGATCCTATCCCTGGTTTTCATGCCCTCCATCGGGATGGCAGCAGCGAGTACGACCATGGTGGGGCAGAACCTGGGGGCAGACCTGCCGAGCAGGGCCCGGAAAAGCGCCTGGACCGGAGTTGTGCTTAACTTCTTGGGGTTAACACTTTTGGGCCTGTTGTTTTTCTTATTTCCGCACCAGGCGATAGTTGTCTTTACGCGGGACCCAGAGGTTTTGAGAATCGGCTCCGAGTTTATCCGGATTACGGCCTTATCTTTTGGCTCCATGGGGGCCATCATCGTGGCTGGAGGTGCCCTCCAGGGGGCTGGGAAGACTGTTCCGGCCATGGTTTTTTCAGTCCTGTCCCTCTGGGTTCTCCAGATTCCGCTGGCGATCCTGTTACCGCGGTACCCTGGTCTGGGTGTGGCGGGTATCTGGTGGGCAATTACGGTATCCAATGTTCTTACAGCCTTTGTCGCCTTTGTCTGGCTGCAGAGAAACAGGTGGCAAAAGGTCATTGAGAAGCCGGGTCCACGAGATGATGGCAGTGAAGCGGGGCTGCTTAGGGATGCACATAAGCCTTGATGAGGGGGCACAGTTTTGTTCTTGGTGTTAGGGATCCGGTTTCAGGTGCCTTGGCAGGTAGGCATTTTCATGAGCCCTGGGCAGGGGAAAAATGAGGACCCAGCCTAAGGCGGCTTACACCAGGACTTTGCCTTCTTCCTGGTTCTCATAGTTCCTGCACCGGAGGTCATTCCGGCTTCCTTCGACGAAGACCAGGCTTATCTCCTTACGGTCACACTGACCGATTTCGTTGTGGGTGCAGTTGGTTGCCGCACAGTACACGGTTTCCATCCTGATCTCCCCTAGTCCGAAAATGCAACTGTCCCCCTCGCCCGGGGTGCTCCTCCACTCGCCTTTTTATTCCTCGGCCCTTCGGGGCTGCGGCATAACCGGTCTCGTT
>SESX01000071.1 GCA_004367365.1 Candidatus Acetocimmeria pyornia | reverse complement strand
CCTAGGGTTCCGCAGCTGGGGCCTGGGTGCTTTTCAGTTAGCCAACAAGGGTTCCAGCTGGTCTGGACCGAGCGGTACAAGTAGCGCCGCCAGTGCTGCGGATCGGCGCGTACCACACCGTGGGATAAAAGCCCGGGCGGGTAGGTTTCTAGTGAATCTGCCGGCGCGGGTTCTTTTTTTGGGGGGTGATGGAGTGCGAAAGGAAGAATGAAAGGAAGGGGAAGGAAGAAAAATACTAAGGTTCAGGTGGACCATCATCAAGGATTACTACCTGAGCCAGTACTTTCCGAGGGGTAGATTGTGCCCTTCATCAGGCTGAAGTGTAGACCTACCGGAGGAGGGGAAAAGAACATTGATCGAACGCCTGTTTAAGCTCAAGGAGAACGGAACCAACCTCAGAACAGAAGTTGTGGCCGGGTTCACCACCTTCATGACCATGGCTTACATCATTATTGTCAACCCCATTATCCTCGGTGGAGCCGGGATGGATAAAGGGGCAGTTATGACCGCCACCATCATTTCGGCGGCATTTGCAACCCTTTTAATGGCGGTTTACGCCAATTATCCCTTTGCCCTGGCGCCTGGGATGGGGCTGAATGCCTTCTTCGCCGTGGTGGTGGCCACCATGGGGTTAAGCTGGCAAGCTGCCCTGGCCGCCGTTTTTATCAATGGTATCATCTTTATTGTTCTCACCCTGACCAGGGCCCGGGAAGTAGTCGTCAACGCCATACCCACCCCCATCAAAGCGGCAACCAGTGCCGGGATCGGACTCTTTATTGCCATCATTGGTTTTAATCTCGGCGGTATCGTTGTGGACGGGGAACCCAAGGGTCTCCTTGTCATGCTGGGAGACTTTACGAACCCTGGTGTCCTCCTTACCGCTGCCGGCCTGGTGATTACGGGGTGGTTGGTGGCGAAGCGGGTCAGAGGGTCACTCCTTCTGGGTATTCTCCTGACCAGTGCCATTGGCATGGTGGCCGGGATTGTTAATCCGCCGGCCGGGATCGTCAGTACCCCGCCGAGCCTGGCCCCGACCCTTTTCCAGCTGGACTTTGGTGGGCTTTTTTCTGCCGGAACACTGACCTTGATAACCATCATCTTCACCTTTACCTTCGTTGACATGTTCGACACCATTGGAACCTTGATCGGGGTGGCGACCAAGGCCGATATGCTGGATCAAAGAGGGGAACTTCCCCGGGCACGGCAGGCCCTCTTCGCCGACGCTGCGGGAACCGCAGTTGGAGCCCTGCTCGGAACCAGCACGGTTACCACTTACGTCGAAAGTTCGGCCGGTGTCGCGGAAGGAGGCCGCACCGGGCTGACAGGGGTGGTGGTCAGCCTCCTTTTCCTGGTGGCCTTGTTCTTCTCGCCCATTGTGACTGCCATTCCCGCCCAGGCAACGGCTCCGGCCCTTATCATCGTGGGCCTCTTCATGATGGAACCGGTGACCAAGATTAACTTCAGTGATTTCACCGAGGCCATACCGGCCTTCCTAACCATCGTCATGATGCCCTTTACATGGAGCATTGCCGAGGGGCTGGTTTTTGGAATTCTGTCCTACGTATTCTTAAAGGTTCTGGTGGGCAAGGCCCGTGATGTAAGCCTGACCATGTGGGTTTTGGCTGTTCTCTTTGTTGTCCGGTTCTTCTTTATCTAACACTGGACCCTGTCTTGATATTTGATCTGTCAAGGTTAGGCTCAGGCCGAACAACCGGCTGATGCCCGGCTGGAAACCGGATGCATTGGTGGTGGGATGGCCTGTAACAGGACCAAATCTATTACAATGGGGGGTAGAAGATTGATGAATGCAAAGGTCAGTGTTCTCATGGGTAGTGATTCCGATCTTCCGCGCATGCGGGAGACGGCCAAGGTCCTGGAGGATCTAGGGGTAGGTTTTGAGATCACCATTGCTTCTGCCCATCGGACTCCGGACCGGGTTGAGGAATACGTGAGGTCAGCTCCCGAACGAGGTATTGAGGTGTTCATTGCCGGGGCCGGGGGGGCTGCCCACCTGGCAGGAGTGGTGGCCTCGCTGACTACTCTCCCGGTGATCGGGGTTCCCCTGAGTGGGTCCGCCCTGGGCGGGGTTGATGCCCTTTATGCTACCGTGCAGATGCCTTCAGGGGTCCCCGTGGCCACGGTGGCCGTTGATGGGGCCAAGAACGCCGGGATTCTGGCGGTTCAAATCCTGGCGCTGAAGTACCCGGACTTGATGAAACGCCTGGTAGAATACCGGAAGGGCTTGACAAGCACGGTGGTCGAGAAGGCACGGCGGCTGGAAGAACTTGGCCTCGACGGCTACCAGGTTGAGGCGAAATAATCCCTGAGCCCGGAGGGCGAGTTTGCGGCTGTGGCCCGGAACCGCCGAGGTTCATGACAACTATACGGTGAGCGTGACGCCGGGCCGGCGCCGCGGGGACATTTTCGAAGTAGTGCTCCATGCCGCTACAAGGGGCGGCACCACGGAGGATGACCTTTTGAGTAACAGGTGGTGTTTGCGAAACGCGAGAGACTGTCGGAACACAGGCGCAGCCACGACAGGTGGGAGGAAAGGAACGGGGGCGATAGAGTGATCGAGCGCTACACCCTTCCGCGCATGAAAGAGGTGTGGGACGAGAAAAACAAGTTCAGGAAATGGCTCGAGGTGGAGATTCTGGCCTGCGAGGCTTGGGCTAAGTTGGGGGTAATCCCGGAAGAAGCGGTTGAGGTCATTCGGAAAAAAGCTGACTTTAGCGTTCAAAAGATTAAAGAGGCCGAGCAGAAGACCAGGCACGACGTCATCGCCTTTGTGAGTACGGTGGCTGAGAGTGTGGGCGAGGAAGGAAAATACATTCATTACGGGCTAACCTCCTCGGATGTGGTGGATACCGCACTGAGCGCCCTGATGGTGGAAGCAGCCGATATCATCATTGGAGACCTCCATGAACTGGCCGGGGTCTTAGAAAGCCAGGCACTGAAATACAAGTTTACGCCCATGATCGGGCGTACCCACGGTGTTCACGCTGAGCCAATCACCCTGGGGTTGAAATTCGCCCTGTGGCTGGCGGAGACCCGGCGCAACCTGGAAAGGATGCGGTTTGCCAGGAAAGAGATTGCGGTAGGGAAGATCTCGGGAGCGGTCGGGACTTACGCCCATGTTGACCCCTTTATTGAAGAGTATGTATGTCATAAGATGGGCCTTACCCCGGCCCCGATATCGACCCAGATTCTACAACGTGACCGGCACGCCCAGTTCCTGACCACCCTGGCCATCATCGCCGGATGCCTGGATAAGTATGCCACCGAGATCCGGGCCCTGCAGAAAACGGAGGTCAGAGAGGTGGAAGAACCCTTCCGTGCGGGACAGAAAGGGTCCTCGGCCATGCCCCACAAGAGGAATCCTGTCACCTGTGAACGAATATCGGGCCTGTCCCGCGTGGTCAGAAGCAATTCCATGGCGGCCCTTGAGAACATTCCCCTCTGGCACGAGCGAGACATCAGCCACTCCTCGGTGGAACGGATCATCCTACCAGACAGCACGATCCTGGTGGATTACATGCTCCAGGAGATGACCACTATCATCAGGGACCTGCACGTTTACCCGGAGAACATGGAGCGAAACCTTAACCACACCCAGGGGCTGATTTTCTCCCAGCGGGTACTCCTGGCCCTGGTGGACAGAGGCGTCTCCCGGGAAGACGCATACCGTATCGTGCAGTCCAACGCCATGAAGGCGTGGTCAGAAGGTGTACCCTTCGGGCGGCTGATGACGCAAGACCCGGAGATTACCCGTTACCTTTCCGAGGAAGAACTGGAAGCCTGTTTCGACCTGAAGGCCCATTTCAAACGGATCCAGACCATCTACGAACGACTTAATATTTAGGGTGAAAGCGGCTTTGAAGAAACTGGGAAGTGAGCTGTCGGGTGGCTGGCTTCAGACACCTAAGCTCAATAACCGAATGGAGGGATAACAAAATGACTGTTGATGTCAAGAAAGGTCAACCCATCTACGAAGGTAAGGCAAAGATCATCTACGAAACCTCCGACCCGGAGCGGGTGATCACCTATTTCAAGGATGACGCCACAGCCTTCGATGGGGCCAAAAAGGGTTCCATCAAGGAGAAGGGGGTTGTCAATGCCGGGCTGTCAGCCCACCTTTTCCGCTACCTGGAGCAAAAGGGGATTCCCACCCATTTTGAAGAACTGGTGAATGAACGGGAATTGCTGGTGAAAAGACTGACCATTATTCAGGTGGAGGTAGTGGTACGGAACATTGTGGCCGGGAGCCTTTCAAAAAGACTGGGAATAGAAGAAGGCACCGAGCTCTCCGACCCGGTCCTGGAATTCTACTACAAGAACGACGAACTAGGTGACCCGCTGGTCAATGAATACCATATCCGGGCCCTGGACCTCGCGACCCCCGGGCAGTTGAAGGAGATGGGTGACCTGGCCCTGTCCATTAATGAACTCCTTTCCCAGTACGTGGGTGAGAAAGGGCTCGACCTAGTGGATTTCAAGCTTGAATTCGGGCTTTTTGGCGACAAAATCCTCTTAGGGGACGAAATATCACCGGATACCTGCCGCTTCTGGGACCGGGAAACCAGGAAGAAGCTGGACAAGGACCGGTTTCGCCGTGACCTGGGCGGAGTAGAAGAAGCCTACCAGGAGGTATACGATAGGCTGGTTGGAGGGCGATAACCGTGTGGCTGGCCAGGGTTTACGTAACCCTGAAGAAAGGCATTTTAGACCCCCAGGGGGCAACCCTTGAGAGGGCACTTGGTTCCCTGGGTTACAAGAACATCTCCCAGGTCAGGGTCGGCAAGTACATGGAGATCACCCTGGAAGAGCCGGACCGGGACAAGGCGCAGGACCAGGTAGATGAGATGTGCCGTCGCCTCCTGGCCAACCCGGTGATTGAAGACTACTCCTTTTTCCTGGAGGAGAAGGCCGGCGTCCAAGGCAAGAAGGGCTGGCAGGATGCCGAGGGCACTGCTGACCAGGAGAGGCGCCGTCAGTAGCAAGGCGCAGGAGGGCGGGCGGACTGGGAGGGCCGAGAGAGCCGAGGTCGAGACCAAGGAACCAGTTCCGGCTCGCCTACCAGGAGAACCGAGAGTTCGGAGTGTCTGGGGGTGCAAGGAAGTTGAGGTTCGGTGTCATCGTTCTCCCGGGGTCCAACTGTGATGTGGACTGCTACCATGTGGTAAAAGAGGTTCTCAAGGAACCGGTGGACTACGTCTGGCACCAGGAAGACAACCTGGACCGGTACGACTGCATCATGATCCCAGGGGGCTTCTCGTACGGTGACTACCTGCGGGTCGGGGCTATTGCCAAGTTCTCCCCGGCGGTCCGGGCCGTAGAGGAGTTTGCAGCCCGCGGTAAACCTGTCCTTGGAATCTGCAACGGTTTTCAGATCCTGCTGGAAATGGGGCTTCTGCCTGGAGCTATGCTTCACAACGAGAGCCTGGAGTTTCGCTGTGAATTTGTCCACCTCAGGGTAGAAAACAACCAGACCCCCTTCACGAAGAAGTACCGGAAGGGACAGGTGATCCGGGTTCCCATTGCCCACGGGGAGGGAAACTACTACGCGGATGAAGACACCCTGGCGCGGCTCGAAGAAGGGCGCCAGGTTGTTTTCCGTTACTCAGACCCAGAGGGTAGGCTGAGCCCGGATTCCAATCCCAACGGTTCGGTGCATCATATCGCCGGGATCTGCAACGAAGCTGGGAATATCCTGGGGATGATGCCGCACCCGGAGCGTTGCGCAGAGGAAATCCTGGGTTCCACCGACGGGAGGCTGGTTTTTGAATCCCTCCGGTCGTGGTGGGAAGAAAATGGGGGTGTGGCAGGTGGTTAACCCCAGGTGGGAAGAAGTAGGTTTAACTGAAGAAGAGTACAAGCGTATCATGGAAATCCTGGGTCGGGAACCCAATGACCTGGAGTTGGGCATGTACGGCTTGATGTGGTCTGAACACTGCAGCTACAAGCATTCCAAGCTCCACCTCCGGCTCTTTCCTACTGAAGGGGAGTGTGTTCTTCAGGGTCCAGGCGAAAACGCCGGTGTAGTTGATATCGGTGACGGGATGGCTGTCGCTTTCCGGTTGGAATCCCACAACCACCCCTCGGCCATCGAACCCTACCAGGGTGCGGCCACTGGGATTGGGGGGATTGTCCGGGACATTCTCACCATGGGGGCAAGGCCCATTGCCCTCCTGGACTCGCTCCGGTTCGGGAAACTCGATGACGAACGCACCAGGTACCTCTTCGGGGGTGTTGTTTCCGGGATCAGTGGTTACGGGAACTGCCTGGGTTTGCCCACGGTGGGCGGCGAGGTGTACTTTGACGACTGCTACCGGGGCAACCCCCTGGTGAACGTCATGTGCATTGGTCTCATGGAAAAAGGCCGGATTGTGAAAGGAAGGGCCTCAGGCGTGGGAAACGCGGTGATGGTGGTCGGAGCCAAAACCGGCCGGGACGGGATCCATGGGGCGAGCCTGCTTGCGTCCCGGGAGTTTGACGAGAAGTCGGAGGAAATGCGGCCAGCTGTCCAGGTGGGTGACCCCTTCATGGAAAAGCTGCTGGTGGAAAGCTGCCTGGAACTGGTGGAGACCGACTGGGTGGTGGGGGTTAACGACCTCGGGGCGGCGGGCTTGACCTCGGCGTGCAGCGAAACAGCCGGGAGGGCCGGCAGTGGAATGGAAGTGGACGTGGCCCTTGTACCACGCCGGGAGGAGGGGATGACCCCTTACGAGGTCATGCTCTCCGAATCCCAGGAGCGGATGCTGGTCATCATCAAGAAAGGCAAAGAGAAGGAAGTAGAGAAGACCTTCTCCAAGTGGGGCCTCGATTCGGCGGTCATCGGGCGCGTTACCGGGGACGGGATGCTGACGATTCTTGAAAACGGGCGCCAGGTGGCGTCGGTTCCGGCAGCCTCCCTGTCGCACCAGGCCCCAGTTTACAACCGAGAAAGGCGCCGACCGGCGTACCTGGACCAGATCACCCGGCTCTCCGTGGAGGACCTGCCTGTACCACGGGAGGCAGGAGAGGTTTTACGGCGCCTCCTTGCCTCACCGAACCTGGGGTCCCGGGAGTGGATCTGGCGGCAGTACGACTACATGGTCCGGACCAACACCGTTGTCTACCCTGGGGCTGATGCCGCCGTTTTAAGGGTTAAGGGGACAGGTAAGGGTTTGGCGGTCACCACGGACGGGAACTCCAGGTACTGCTACCTTGACCCCCGTACCGGCGGAGCCATTGCGGTCGCCGAGGCAGCCCGGAACGTGGTTTGTACCGGGGCGAAACCCCTGGCCATAACCAATTGCCTAAATTTTGGAAACCCGGAGCGACCTGAGGTCCTGTGGCAGTTCCGGGAAGTAATCGAGGGGATGAGCACGGCGGCGCGGGCCCTGGGAACACCGGTTACCGGTGGTAATGTCAGTTTCTACAACGAGACTTTCGGGACCGCCATTTACCCGACTCCAGTGGTGGGGATGCTGGGACTGCTCAAGGACATCAGCCGGCGGGTAACCCCCGGCTTCAAAGAGGTGGGTGATGTCATTATTCTTCTCGGGGAGACCCGGGAAGAACTTGGTGGGACCGAGTATTTGAAGGTGGTGCACGGGATTGTGGGTGGACGACCACCGGAGATGGACCTTAACCTTGAAGTTAGGGTCCAGAAGGTCTGCCTTGAGGCTATGGAAAGGGGTTGGGTGAAATCTGCCCACGACGTCAGTGATGGCGGCCTGGCTGTTGCCCTGGCCGAATGCTGTTTTTGGGCGGAACCCGGGGCGGCTGGCTGTGAGGTCACCCTGGAAACTGGTATCAGGCCGGACGCGGTCCTGTTTGGGGAATCCCAGTCTAGGGTCATTCTGACCGTCAAGGAGGATGACCTTTCCTCCCTGTTGGCCATGGCCCGCTCCATGGAGGTTGCGGCCGGGGTCCTGGGCCGGGTGGTTGACGGCCGGCTCTCGGTGGGCTTGGTCACCACGGGTGGGACCGGGAAAAAGAGTACCAGGCGGGTTTTGATGGATGAACCGACCCAAGAGCTTTATAAGATCTGGAGGAACGCCTTGCCGGAGAAGATGAAGTAGCTGCGCAAACCCGGTATGATATTAGATGGAGACGTATACACGGGTTTCGTAGAAAGGGGTCACGCCATGGATTCCAGAACGGTTTCCAGGGAGGTAGAACTTGATAAGCCCCGGGAGGCGTGTGGTGTGTTTGGGATCTGGGGGCACCCGGACGCAGTAAGGCTTACCTACTACGGCCTTTATGCCCTCCAGCACCGGGGCCAGGAAAGTGCCGGGATTGCCACCACCCAGGGGCAGGGCATCAATATCCATAAGGGTATGGGCCTGGTCTCCGAGGTGTTTGATGAAGCTGCCCTCAAGGACCAGGAGGGTACAGCGGCCCTGGGGCATGTCCGCTACTCTACCACTGGGTCCAGTGTGGTGGTCAATGCCCAACCCCTGGTGATCCGCTACCGCAAAGGTGCACTGGCCTTGGCCCATAACGGCAACCTGGTAAATGCCCGCCAGATCCGTGACAAACTGGAAAAAGAGGGCTCCATCTTCCAGACCACCTTGGATACCGAGGTTTTAGCCCACCTCATTGCCCGGTACGGCCAGGGTGACTTGGAAGAGGCCCTCTCCGGGAGCCTGAAAGTTCTCAAGGGAGGTTATGCTTTCGGCATTCTGACCGAGAAAGTCCTGATCGGGATCCGGGACCCTCACGGGATCCGGCCCCTCTCCCTGGGGAAGCTGGGAAATTCCTGGGTCCTGGCTTCTGAGACCTGTGCCTTTGATACGGTAGGGGCCGAGACGGCCCGGGATGTTAACCCCGGGGAAATGGTTGTCATCGATGACAACGGGGTGAGAAGCATCCAGGCGGTCAAACCCGGGCGGCGGGTCTTCTGCATTTTCGAGTACATCTACTTTGCCCGCCCTGATAGTAACCTGGATGGGCTCAACGTTCATGCGGTCCGGAAGGAAATGGGACGCCAACTGGCCCGGGAGGCACCGGCAGATGCCGACCTGGTTACAGGGGTCCCTGATTCAAGCCTTTCGGCAGCCAGTGGTTTTGCTGAAGAAGCGGGTATTCCGTACGAAATAGGCCTGGTCAAGAACCGGTACGTGGGTCGGACTTTTATTCAACCCGACCAAAAGCTCAGGGCCCTTGGGGTGAGATTGAAACTCAATGCCCTGGAGAAGGTGGTCAGGGGAAAAAGGGTGGTCCTGGTAGATGATTCCATCGTGCGGGGGACGACCTCCCGCCACATTGTCCAGCTGCTCCGGGAGGCCGGGGCCCAAGAGGTCCATGTCAGAATCAGCTCTCCTCCTTACCGTTATTCCTGCTACTATGGGATTGACACCTCGGCGAGTGCTGAGCTGATCGCTGCCCAGAAGGGTATCACTGACATTGAGCGGTTGGTTGGTGCTGACAGCCTGGCTTACCTCTCAACCGAAGGGCTGGTGAGGGCCATTGGCAGGGGGAAGGCAGACTACTGCCTGGCCTGTTTCAACGGTGATTATGCGATCGATGTCAGCGCGGACGCCGGGAAATTTGCCCTGGAAACCTCCCGGCTCCGTTCATAACGGGTGTCCTGCTGGGATGGTCTTGTGCGGCTGCAGGGGACGTTAGCGCCCGGTTGGGGCGATAGATGCAGTTGGAAGTTGAATGGAGAGAGATTGTTGGGAAAACGTTGAGGAGTAGGGGTCATTCTGCTCCCAGGGGGCATCAAGAGGCGATGGAGATGAAAAAGGGCATGACCTACCGCGATGCCGGCGTGGACATTGAAGCTGGGGAGGAAGCGGTCGAGCGCATCCGGCAGGTGGTGAAGGGTACCCACCGGCCCGAAGTCCTCGGTGGAATCGGGGGGTTCGGAGGCTTTTTTGCTTTTGACTGCAGCCGTTACCGAAACCCGGTCCTCGTTTCTGGAGCCGACGGGGTTGGGACCAAGCTCAAGGTGGCCTTTCAGGCGGGTATCCATGACACCGTCGGGATCGATGCCGTGGCCATGTGTGTTAACGACATCGTGGTCTCCGGGGCCGAACCCCTGTTCTTTCTCGATTACCTGGCGGTAGGGAAAATGGACCCGGACCAGGTGGCGGCCGTGGTCAAGGGCTTGAGCCAGGGATGCCGTGAGGCAGGGTGCGCTCTGATCGGCGGCGAGACTGCCGAAATGCCTGGTTTTTATCCTGCCGGGGAGTACGATCTGGCAGGGTTCGCCGTGGGGGTCGTGGAACAGGACCGGGTGATCACCGGGGTGGATATTGCCCCCGGTGACGTCTTGCTGGGCCTGGCTTCTTCGGGGATCCACAGCAACGGTTTTTCCCTGGCTAGAAAAGTCCTTTTCGAAAAGGCCGGTTACCGCTTGGACCAGGGGCTGCCAGACCTGGGCCGGACCCTGGCCGAAGAACTCCTGGAACCGACCCGGATCTACGTCAAGCCCCTGCTCAAGGTCTTTGAGGAGTTTAGCGTTAAAGGGGTGGCCCACATAACGGGCGGTGGGGTGCCAGGCAACCTTGTCCGGATTCTCCCAGAAGGCTGTGGTGCTGTCCTTCACCGGGGGACCTGGGAGGTGCCGGCTATTTTCGCCCTGATCCAGCGGGAAGGAGCGGTTTCAGAAGAGGAAATGTTTCGGACCTTCAATATGGGGATTGGAATGGTTTTGGTCGTAACACCGGAGGAGGCCGGTGCGGTTGCGGCCCGGCTCCAGGGGGAAGGTGAGCGTGTTTTCAGCGTGGGCCGGGTTATCCAAGGGGAACGCAGGGTCTTGGTCCGTTAGGTTTGAAGCAGTGGGGAGAAGATTTACGGCCTTGGAGGTAAACGATGACTGATTACCGGGAAGGAAGCAAGGGGTCCGGGGAAGGCATAAGATTATCCTTGGGGGTGCTGGTCTCCGGCCGGGGGACCAACCTGCAGGCTATCCTGGAAGCTGCTGCCACGGGAAGGATCCCGGCTGCGGTCAGGGTGGTGGTGAGCGATAACCCAAAGGCCCAGGCCCTGAAACGGGCCGAAAAGTACGGGATTCCGGCGGTAGTTGTCCAGCCGGGGGATTGCCGGGACCGGCAAGCCTTCGACCGCCGGTTGATTGATACCCTGGTTGGCTACAGGGTGGATTTGGTGTGCCTTGCCGGGTTTATGAGGGTCCTCGGCCCCCAGGTGGTCCAGGCCTTTCGGGGCCGGATCATGAACATCCACCCCTCTTTGTTACCTGCTTTCCCGGGCCTGGATGCCCAGCGACAGGCCCTTGAATACGGGGTGAAGGTGGCCGGGTGTACTGTTCACTTTGTCGATGAAGGGGTAGACACCGGTCCCATTATCCTTCAGGCCGCCGTCCCGGTAAGGGAGGACGACGACGTGGAGAGCCTGGCGCAGCGTATCCTGGAGCATGAGCACAGAACCTACATTGAGGCTATCCGGTTGTACGCCGAGGGACGCCTGCGGATTGAGGGAAGATGTGTGAAAATTCTGGATGCCAGCATCCGGTGAGCGGGACGCCGCCAAGGAAAGCCGCGCCGGTGGGACATTTTCGTAGAAGTGCTCCATGCCGCCACAAGGGGCGGCACCACGGAGGATGAAAATCCGGGGTTGAACCTGTATTTTCGTAGTAGTGTTCCATGCCCCACAAGCAGGGGCACCACGAAGGATGAAAATTGGAAGCGGTATTCAGCGGCCCCTTGACCGGTTAGGATCATGAGTTGCACGCCCGGGGTGATCCGGAACGAGACCGGTTACGCCGCAGCCCCGGAGGGCCGAGGAATGAGGAAGACAAGTGGAGGAGCACCAAGGGCGACGCAGATGGTGCGGTAGTAGTCGTCGCAA
>SESX01000070.1 GCA_004367365.1 Candidatus Acetocimmeria pyornia | reverse complement strand
ATGAAGAGCATCATGCCCGGGGTCAGCTCCTACGAATCCATCATGGCCCACCATAAAGTGTCCCTGAGCCCGGTCCGCGGTGGAGGTATTAACGACAGGACCGACTCCGGTAAGACCACCGGCAATCCCTTCTACGAGGACGTCGTGGCAGCCGGAAAACTGGCCAAACCCGACTTCCTCCTGAACGTGGTCATGAACACCACTGGTCAAATCGGGCACGTGGTGGCCGGGGACCCGGTGCAGGCCCACCTTGCGGGTAGCCGCATCGTTGATGAGTATTACAACGTTCCCATCACGGAAAAAGCAGAGCTGGTCGTTGCCTCCTGCGGGGGATACCCCAAGGACCTGAATTTCTATCAATCAAGCAAGTCCCTGTACAACGCCATCAGGGCCACCAAGGAGGGTAAGGTCCTGGTGCTTCTGAGCCAGTGCCCAGAAGGCCTTGGCAACGACCTGGTAGCCAAGGTCATCACCGATTTTGACACCAACCTGGAGCGTGAAAATTACCTGCGGGACAACTACGATATCGCCGGTTGGGTCGGCTTTCTGACCACCATTTGCGCCGAGAAGTGTGACGTAATCCTGGTGACGGACATGCCCAGTGACCTCGTCCGACAGGTAGGAATGACCCCGGCCAACTCTTTAGAGGAAGCCATGGAGGTCGCCTACCGGAAGACAGGCCCAAACCCGAAAACGTACGTGATGCCGCATGCGGCTACTGCTTTCCCGATCCTGGAATGAAAAAACCACCTTGTCGCCGCCGTCCGGTTGTGGTATCATATCGTTAAACAAATTGCCCCGGGTTGACCCGGGATTCAAAGAACCGCATCAAAAAACTGCATCACGCACAAGGGTAATGACGGAGGAAAGTAGGTCGCTGCCGAAAGCCCTCACAGGGAGGAGGTAGCCTGAGACTGCAAGCACCTCTAGGGTGGGCCGGCTGAAGTTCCCTCCTGAACTGCAGGCTGAAACCCGGGATTCCGCACCGGAACCGGGGAAGGTGCCAACTGTGGTTACCCTGGCGCCAAAGTAGGTCGAGCCGGGTTCTTCCACCGTTAACAGGAAGGGGGTATAAGGCCGGGCAGACGGGATGCCGGTCCGTACCCTGAAAGAGGTGGGCCTTGATTCAAGGTCAACCAGGGTGGTAACGCGGGAATAAGCTTCTCGTCCCTAGGGACGAGAAGCTTTTTGTTTAACAAAAAAGGAGGTGAATGGGATGTTGCCCCATCAGGGAGAAAGCCTGACACAGCTGGTACGAGAGGAGGTGCTGAAACTCCAACCTTACAAACCCGGCAAACCATCCGAGGAGGTGAAGCGAGAACTAGGTGTCGAAGACGTTCTCAAACTGGCGTCCAACGAAAACCCCATCGGCCCTTCCCCGAAGGCCCTGGAAGCCATCCAGGCGGCTTTGAAGGAAGTTCACATCTACCCAGACGGAGGGTGCCATTCCTTGAAGCACGCTCTGGCTTCCCACCTGAAAATTGGGGAAGAAAACCTCATTCTGGGCAACGGGTCAGATGAAATCATTAAGATCATCGCCGAAACCTTTCTCAATCAGGGTGAGGAAGTGATCTGTGGAGACCCGACCTTTTCCCAGTACGCCTGGGCCGCCCGGATCATGGGTGCCCGTTGCGTAGCGGTCCCCATGAAGAATTTCCATTACGACCTGGAAGCCATCAGCCTCAAAATCAGGCCAAGAACCAAGTTAATCTTCCTGGGTAACCCAAACAACCCCACCGGGACCATGATTACCCGTCAAGAGGTCGACAACCTGCTCAAGAATATTCCACCGCATGTTATCGTGGTTTTTGACGAAGCCTACAGCGAGTACGTAACCAGTCCCGATTTCCCGGACACCCTGGCCTATGTTCGTTCTGGAGCCCAGGTGATCACCTTGAGGACCTTCTCCAAAATATACGGCCTGGCCGGGCTCCGCATCGGGTACGCAGTAGCTCCACCAGAAATGGTAGATTACATGAACCGGGCCAGAAATCCCTTTAACGCCAACTCCCTGGCCCAGGCAGCGGCTCTTGCCAGCCTGGCTGACCACGAGCACGTCAAAAAAAGCCAAAAACTGGTGGCAGAGGGCATAAAATACCTCTACCGCGAGTTTAAGAGAATGGGTCTTTCCTGGGTGCCCACCCAGGCCAACTTCGTACTCCTCCACGTGGGGGTCGACAGCCATGAGCTCTTCCGGAAGATGCTCCAGGAAGGGGTCATCGTCCGACCGTGTGGAATCTTCGGGTTACGCGACTATATTCGAGTCACAGTGGGAACCTGGGCCCAGAACTCCCGGATGGTAAGGACCCTTGAAAACTGCCTGGCTTCCTTCTCCAGGGGCGATAAGCTGCACATGGAACAGGCAGCTGCCAAGTAGAAACCTGGTTGGTTACCCCTTTCGGGGGCGTCGCAAAATTGTATACTCCTCGAGGGGCCGGTCTACGGGGAGAAGCACAGTTTGCTGGGGGTGGGGAGCTTCCAGGATTTCCTGGCCGTCGGCGTCGTACATCTTCCGGACCTCCAGGGGAAAAGTACTGGTACGGGGGCCCATAATCTCGATCCTGTCCCCTACCGCAAATTTGTTCCTTTGCTCTACCACGGCCAACCTGTGCTCAGGCTGGTAGCGGCGTACGACTCCAATAAACTCGGCTTCCTGGCTCTTAGAAGCTTCGTAATCCTGTCCCTCTGGCCCCGGCCGGCCGAAGAAAAAGCCTGTGGTAAAGCCCCGGTTACCTGTCTTTCTCAATTCGTGGAGCCATTCCGGTCGCGGCTGCCACCCTTCAGGGTCCTCGGCGTAAGCGTCCAGTGCCTGGCGGTACGTCTTAACTACTGTAGCCACGTAGTTGATGCTCCTCATCCGCCCCTCGATCTTAAAAGCATCTACGCCGGCTTCAATGAGGGCTGGTAGATGCTCGATCATGCAGAGGTCTCGGGAGTTCAGGATAAAGGTACCCCTTTCATCCTCACCCACAGGCAGGTACTGGCCCGGCCGCTTTTCCTCCACCAGGTAGTATTTCCACCGGCACGGGTGGGCACAATCACCCAGGTTAGCATCCCGTCCAGCCAGGTAATTTGACAGCAGGCAGCGTCCCGAATAGGAGATACACATCGAACCGTGGACGAAAACCTCCAATTCCAATCCTGGTGGTGTCTTCCTCCTGATTTCTGCCACTTCGTCCAGGCTTAGTTCACGGGCCAGGATGATCCGCTCGATTCCCTGCCGGTGCCAAAACCGGGCCGCAGCCCAGTTGGTATTGGAAGCCTGGGTACTGAGATGGAGGGGAAAATCTGGAATAACATCCTGCACCAGGGTCATGATCCCGGGGTCGGTGACAATTAAACCATCGACACCGAGGTCAGCCAGCGCCCGAACATACCCTTGAAACCCTTCCAGGTCGCGGTTATGGGGAATAATATTCACGGTAACATAGACCAGCACCTGGCGGGACTGGGCGTAACAAACGGCTTCACCCAGCTCATCAAGGGTGAAGTTGCCTGCTCCAGCCCGAAGCCCGAACCGTTGACCGCCTAGATAAACGGCATCAGCCCCGTAGGCAACGGCGAACTTTAGTTTCTCCAGGTTTCCGGCTGGCGCCAGAAGTTCCGGCATGGACATTTCCCAATCCTTACCTCCCTCCGGAGTTGCCGCCGGTTTACGGGCAGCATGGATGGCTCTTACGAAAATCCCATCCTTCGCCTCGCCCGGGTTGCTCCTCCACGCTCCTTCCGTGTTCCTCGGCCCTCCGGGCCTGCGGCATCACAGGTCTCGTTCCGGAGCAACCCTGGCGTGCAACCTCTGCGAAATACCGCTTCCAATTTTCATCCTTCGTGGTGCCGCCCCTGGGCGGCATGGAGCACTACTATGAAAATGTCCCACCGGCGCCGCTTTCCTGCGCAGCCCCACACGATTCCACCCACAAAGGGGCCGGCACCGCGCCTAGGGACGAGCAACCTGACGCCTGGTAACAGGAACCGGGGAGTTAAACGAGAAGTTTATTCCATGACCCTCTGGGCCTGCAGCAATACCAGTCCGCTTTTTTTCTCTGTAGTGCTGCTCGAGGCAGCCGTGGGCACCAGCAGGGCTTGAGCCCGAAGTTGACAATGCAGAAAGGATGAGAAGCAGATGGTTTCCAGCTCAAGAATCATTAGTGAATTCATGGCTTTGTCGAGAATTGACCGGCTTTCAAAACGAGAAAGAGAAGCAGTTCACTTTGTCACCGGTAAGCTTACCGCTCTGGGGCTGGAGGTCTACCAAGACCAGGCCCACAGTACCTTTGGAGGAGAGGCCGGTAATGTTATCGCCGTGCTCCCCGGAAACAATCCGGGTTTCCCACCGGTCATGTTCTGTGCCCATCTCGACGTGGTGGAACCCGGTTCAGGGATCGAACCCGTCGTTGAAGACGGTATCATCACGAGCAAGGGAGAGACAGTCCTGGGAGCCGACGACGGCGCCGGCGTTGTCGCGATCCTGGAAGCCCTGAGGTGTCTGATTGACTCCGGCACTCCCCACGGCGATATCGAGGTGGTCTTCACCGTGGCCGAAGAGGTCGGCCTCTTGGGCTCCAAGGGCCTGGAACGAGAACGGCTGCGTTCCCGGTTCGGATTTATCCTGGACAGCGGTGGTCCTCCCGGTGAAATCATCCTCCAGGGGCCGGCCCAGGATTCCCTGGAAGCCACCTTTTTCGGACGGGCAGCACACGCCGGATCCAACCCCCAGGAGGGGATTAACGCCATCCAGATGGCCGCCCGGGCCATTGCCAGGATGAACCTGGGCCGAGTCGACGAGGAAACCACCGCCAACATCGGGGTCATTCAAGGCGGCCGGGCCACAAATATTATCCCCGACCGCGTTGAGCTCAAAGGGGAAGCCAGAAGCCAGCAGGAGGACCAGCTCAACAAACAGGTCCTCCACATGCAGGGGTGCCTTGAAAAGGCGGCCCAGGAGTTCGGTGGGAGAGTCGAAATCAGAATCGAGCGCCAGTACCCACCCTTCCGCCTCGACCCCTCGGAAGAACCGGTTCACATCGCCTCCAAGGCTGCCAGGGAAATCGGGATCGAACCCCGGCTAAAATCCAGTGGGGGTGGCAGCGACGCCAACATCCTGAACGGGTATGGGATCAAGTGTGTCAATCTCGGCCTGGGGATGCAAAAGGTCCATACCACCGAGGAGCACATCGCCGTACAGGACCTGGTTAGGGCCGCTGAATATGTTCTGGCTCTCATCAAAAACTGTGCCGTTAGCAAGGCCTGACCTCCACCCTTACCGGTACCGGGCAACATTTCGCAGGTGTTCCCGGTAGGTCTTGCTGAACTGGTGGGTACCATCGTTCTTGGAAACGAAATAGAGGTAATCCACTTCAGCGGGATAAAGGGCCGCCCGGATGGATGCCTCCCCAGGATTGGAGATGGGACCAGGGGGAAGCCCGCCAAACCTGTAAGTATTATACGGGGAATCCATCCCCTTGTCCGCGTCGGTCAGTGGACGGGGACCATCAGTTAAGACATACTTCAGGGTCGGGTCAGCATCCAGCTTCATCCCGATCCGGAGGCGGTTGTGGTAGACAGCAGAAATCAGCGGCCTTTCTTCGTCCACCATCGCCTCCTCTTCGATGATGGAAGCCAAGGTCACAACTTGGTGTACAGTAAGCCCCAGTTCTTGGGCGCGACGGCCGTACTCAGGCTTAAATATAGCTTGGAACCGTTCCACCATGATCCGTATGATCTCTTTCTCCCCGGCCCCTTTTGTAACCTGGTAGGTTTCAGGGAAAAGGTAACCCTCCAGCGGTTCCTTCAATTCCACATCCTTGGGGACGAACTCGGGGCGCAATCCTTCTTCCCGGGCCACGCGCAAAAACTCCTCCCGGTCGACAAACCCTTCTGCCGCAAGCTTACGGGCAATTTCCTCCACCGTATACCCTTCGGGTATGGTGAAGGTGTAAGTAACTACCTCCCCTCTCGCCATTTTCTCCAGGATTTCCCCCGGCTCCATGGAAGCACTCAGCCGGTACTCACCGGCCTGCAGGCGCCCATCCAAGCCGCGGTATCGGGCCAGCATCCTGAAGGCAGCGGCACTACGAATCAGGCCTTTCCTGGCGAGATCTTCGGCAATATCAGCCGACGTCGACCCGGACCGAACCTCCACTACCACTGTTTCGGTGGACCCGGTGTCAGCCGGGCGCAGGAGGGTTTGCACCTTGCTCCAGACCAGGAGCAGGGCCAGGCTGAAGAGTACCAGGACAAACACCGTAACCCTGAAGGCCAAGGCCCTCCTGTCTTCTCTCCCCAACCCGCTCTCATTCATTGCTAATCTTCCTCGTCATCTTTCCCGTACTCTTCCTCAAGAATCTCTTCCCAGGCCTGGACAACCCGATCCCATTCCTCTTCATCTTCAATATCCACCAGGATATCTTCACCGTTCACATCGGTATCAAGGCGCAAAATAACAGCCTCGTCAACCTCATCTTCCTCGGGCAGGAGAATGACGTAATCCCGCCCTTCCACTTGGATGACATCAATAATGGTGAAAGTATATTCAATCCCTTCTTCATCAACCAGCACAACGGAATCTTCGTTTTCTTCCGGCCTTTCCATTTCCTTTTCGTCTGCCATCATTTTCACCCCTTTTCCCCCGTCTTTCGGGACTCGCCTGTCCTGCCCGCGGTTCCCGGAGAGGTTAGTTCTTCCCTTATTTATACTGCCCGGATGCCGGCCTTAATTCTCCCGGCCCCGGGATTCACCTACCGGAATCTTTACCGGCTGCACGGGAATCCAGGTAGTTCTGAAGAATGAGGGCTGCGGCAGTCTGGTCGATAATTTCTTTCCGGCGGCGCCGACTCAGGTCGGCTTCCAAAAGGGCTTTCTCCGAAGCCACTGTACTCAGACGCTCATCCCAGGGCACGATCTTGATTCCGAAGCGGGCCTTCAGTTCTGAGCCAAAACCCAGCACCCTTTCCGCCTGCTCCCCAAGGGTACCGTTCATGTTCCTGGGCAGGCCGAGCACAATTAATCCGATCTCGTACTGACAGATGATTTCTTCTATCTTTTTCATGTCGGCCACCGGGTTGGAGCGCCGGATCACCATCAGCCCCTGTGCTGTATAGCCCAGGGGGTCACTCACGGCCACCCCGATGGTCTTGTCTCCAACATCCAAACCCAGGATACGCTTCACCGGGGGCTGCCCCCTCTCCATGACCAAGGTAACGGTTCTGGCAACACCTAAACAATGCGGATACAGAACTCATTACAGGCTGCTCCGCAATAGCCGCAAAGAACACACTTTTCCTGGTCAACAACCGGCCTGCCGCCTTCCAGGTGCAGGGCTCCTGCCGGGCAGACCTTAACACACCTCCCACACCCCCGGCACCAGGTTTCAACCAGAAGCCTCTTCTCGCATCCCGCAACCTTACAGGCAAGAGCCGGGTCAACCTCACCCCCACCGAGAATCAGGGCATCGTACACCACCTCATCTTCCGTCCGTACGCCCACGGCAACCGAATCCACATAGGGGAGGTCACGAACAAACTCCAGGGCCCGGCGCGCCTCACGGACAAGATTGCCCCCACCGAGTGGTTTCATCGCGTAGATCCCCTTGCCCCTTTGGTGGGCGGTTCGCACCGCCGCGAGCATTTCCTTGATACCTGCGTCCCTGATCCCAAGGCCCGTGTAATTAATAACCGGGTGAATGACATCGATTTCTTCCATCTCGGCAGCAGCCCACACCACGGCTGCACAGTGGGTTGAAACCCCTACTGCCCGGACCAACCCTTTGTCGCGGCACTCCACCAGGTACTCCAAGGCAGGTCGGTGCCCGCGCAGGGTTAGGGCTGATTCCTGTTCGTGGAGGAGAAAGAGGTCAACGGTATCCAGGCCCATTCCCCGCCGGGCCCGCTCCACGCTCTTGCGCATGCCCGAGCGGGTATAGGCATAGGATTTGCTGGCCACCACGATCCGGTCCCGGTTTCCATGCTCCCGCAGGGCCCGGCGAATATACGGGTAGGTTCGATACAACTCAGCGGTATCAAGAAAATTAACCCCGACCTCGAAAGCCTTTTGAATCAGGGCTGCTCCTTGGGCAAGACCCAGGTTGGCCTGAAGGGGACCAATGGTTAAAACCCCAAAACACATTCGGGATACCCTAATCCCAGTCCGGCCCAACAATCGGTATTCCAAGGGGTCCACCTCAGTGCTGCTGATAGACGGTAAAAAAAAAGACCCGAACCCGGCTTCATCCAGGAGGAAGATGGCTACCTGTCCTTCAGGTAGTGTTTTACTAGTTCTTCAAGAAGCTCATCCCGCTCGATTTTCCGGATCAGGCTTCTAGCGTTCTTGTGGCTGGTGATATAGGCCGGGTCGCCGGATAAGAGGTAACCAACGATTTGATTTATGGGATTGTAGCCCTTCTCAACCAAAGCCTCATAAACACTGTCTAATACTTCCCTGGCCTCGTACTCCTTGTCAGGCTCCACCCTGAACATCATGGTTTCGTCCTGCGACCCAGCTGCCATGATGACCCCTCCTTACCGAAATCTCACGGCTCCGGCCTCCACCTCTAGATTCTCCGTCTACCGGAAAGTTTCTACCTCACTCACCACCAGGCCAATTCCCAGGATGGGGGGTACCTCACTGCACTGCTACCAGTTGGGCTTTTACCTGTTCGGTTACCATGTCAAGGGCCTCTTGAAGCCGGTCTGGGTTCTTTCCACCGGCCTGGGCCATATCCGGACGCCCACCACCACCACCCTCGGTTACTTTGGCGATTTCACCAATCAGGCGGCCGGCATGAAGACCCCTTGACACCAGGTCCTCCGTCACCATCGCCACCAGGCTTACTTTACCTCCAGACGGTGCTCCCAGCACAACTACCCCGGACTTGACCTTGTTCTTGATGATATCGGCCATATGGCGCAGGTTCTCCATGTCAGACACCGGGGCCCGGGCGGCAACAACCTTGATGCCGTTAACCCTGACGGCCTTCTTGAGCAGGTCATCTGTCTTGGCTGCGGCCAGTTTACTCTTCAGCCTGTTAACTTCCCTTTCCAGAGCCTTCGCCCGTTCGACCAGGTCACGGGTGCGCTCGAGAATTTCCCCCGGCGCAGCTTTGACCAGTTTTCCAATCTCGGCCAGCTCCCTTTCCTCCTGGCGGATATATGCCAGGGCCGCGGCCCCACTGACTGCCTCGATCCGGCGCAAACCTGTACCCACGCCTGTTTCAGACAGGATCTTGAAAAACCCGAGCTCTCCCGTTCGGTCCAGGTGGGTCCCGCCGCAGAGTTCACTGCTGAAATCACCCATCCTGACCACGCGTACTTGTCCAGCGTACTTCTCCCCGAAGAGGGCAATCGCCCCCTCCTCACGGGCCTTCTCGTACGTCGTAACATAGGTTGTGACCTCAATATTCTCCCTGACCTTCTCGTTCACCAGGTCTTCTACCGCCTGGATCTCCTCTTCCCTCAAGGCTTCCAGGTGCGAAAAGTCAAAGCGCAGCCGGTCAGGAGCCACCAGGGAACCCCGCTGGTTGACATGCTCACCCAAAACCTTTTTCAGTGCCTGGTGCAAGAGATGGGTGGCAGTGTGGTTTCTCGCCACAGCTTTACGTCTCTCGACATCGACACGGCACATTACTTTCATCCTGGCCTTAACCAGACCTGCGGTGACCTTAACCCGGTGCAGGACCTTGTCCGACCCAACCCGCTGCACCTGGGTCACTCGACCCTGAAACCCTTCGCATTCCATCAAACCTGTGTCTGCTACCTGGCCACCACCCTCGGCGTAAAAGGGGGTTTTGTCCACGAAAACCTGAACTTCGTCCCCTTCAACGGCAGCCTCCACCATCTCACTGCCCTTGGTTAGGGCAACCACCGTCGCCTGGACTTCCAATTCTTCGTATCCCACGAATTCAGTAGCCCCGACCTCACCCAGGGCCGCCGTAACGACGGCAACTTCCTGCAGCCGGTCGTCCCGGGCGGCCCGGCCCTTGGACCGCTGCTCTTCCATGGCCTTTTCGAAAGAAAAGCGGTCCACGGTAAAGCCGTTTTCACGGGCCACATCTTCAGTCAGGTCAACCGGAAAACCATAGGTGTCGTAAAGGATAAAGGCTTCGCGCCCCGAAATCTGGGAGCGCCCTTCCGTCTTGAGCCGGTCGAGGATCTCGGCCACCATTTTCATCCCCTCGTCCAGGGTCTGACCGAACCTTTTCTCCTCGAGCTCGATGACCCGCATCACGTGGTCCTTTCGCTCGACCAACTCGGGGTAAGCCTCTCCCATGAGATCCACCACTACCGGGGTTACCTGGTGGAGAAATGGCCCTTGGACCCCAAGGTCGCGCCCGAAGCGGACAGCCCGGCGCAGAATCCGGCGCAGGACATAGCCGCGCCCTTCATTGGAAGGCAGCACCCCGTCGGCCACGAGGAAGGTGCACGCCCGAGCGTGGTCGGCAATTACCCGGAAGGGAAAACCTCGGTGGTCTGGGTGGTACTGACAACCCGTAAGGGCCTCCACGCGGGAAATAACAGGCCGAATAAGGTCTGTCTCAAAGTTGGTGTCAACACCCTGGAGAACCGAAGCAATACGTTCCAGCCCCAAGCCTGTATCGATGCTCGGCTTGGGCAGTGGTGTCATCTTCCCGTTCTCATCCCGGTCGTACTGCATGAAAACCAGGTTCCAAAGCTCCAACCACCGGTCACAATCGCAGACACCTATGGCACATTCGGGGGCTTCACAACGGTACTCTTGACCCTGGTCATAGACAATCTCACTGCACGGCCCGCAGGGCCCGGTGTCCCCCATGGCCCAGAAATTATCCTTCGTCCCTAACCTGACGATGCGTGCCTCCGGAATGGCGGTAAGCTCCTTCCACAGGTTGAAGGCTTCATCGTCCTCCTGGTAGATAGTGGCCCACAGTCTTTCTTTCGGAAGCCCCAAGACCTCGGTCAAAAATTCGTAGGCATAGATAATAGCCTCACGCTTGAAGTAGTCACCAAAGGAAAAGTTGCCTAACATCTCAAAAAATGTATGGTGACGGGGCGTTCGCCCTACACTGTCCAGGTCGTTATGTTTTCCTCCGGCCCGGACGCATTTCTGGGCGGTGGTTGCCCGCTGGTACGGGCGTTTTTCCAAGCCCAGGAAGACATTCTTGAATTGAACCATACCAGCATTGGTGAAGAGGAGGGTGGGGTCCCCATGGGGCACCAGTGATGAGCTCTCAACTACTTGATGTCCTCGTTCTTCAAAGTATTTCAGGAATTTTTTGCGTATCTCCCTTCCCTTCATGGGTTGCTGCCCCCTAACCTGCAATATAAGTCACCATAATATGATTCCAATTCTGTTTGATTATAATCCATTTTTCCAAGGGTTGTCAATCCCCGTCGCCGTCGAGGCTTTCCACCGCCTGCCGGTACAGCCATCTCCCCAACACCTTGAGTACCGCCGCTGCCGGCACTGCAACCAGGAGCCCGATGAACCCAAACAAGTAGCCCCCTACCATGAGGGCAAAAATCACAATCAGGGGATGCAGGCCAACACTCCGCCCCAATACCCGGGGCGCAATCAGGGATCCCTCCAGCTGCTGGATCACGAAAAAAAGAATGACCACTTCCACCGCCAGGATTGGAGAACGTAGGAGGGCGAGACCAGCAGCCGGTACGGCCCCGATCACAGGTCCAAAATATGGGATCAGTTCCGCAATCCCAGCGATAATACTGATGATGAGAACAAACTTCATCCCCAGCAGGGTAAGGCCTACAGCCACCATGGTCCCAACCACCAGGGCCAGGATGAGCTGGCCCCGGATAAACCCGCCGACGACATCATCAATCTCACCCAGGAGACTCATCACCTCGGCCCGGTACCTCCTGGGAATCAGGGCCGCACCCTTTTTCTTGAACTCGGGCAAGTCCAGGAGAAGGTAGAAGGCCAGGAACGGTGCAATTACCAGGGATAAGGCTCCAGGTACGAACCCAACGATGGTCCCCAAGGTTCCTTCAATCGCCCCGAGCAGGAGATGTTCGAGTCGGGCCACCGTGTCATCAAGCACGCGGCGCAGGGTTTCGGGCATCGGCGCCCTTCTGGGTGCCTGCTCGATC
>SESX01000007.1 GCA_004367365.1 Candidatus Acetocimmeria pyornia | reverse complement strand
TTGGTTTCCCAAGGGTCGTCTTGGAAACCCGGTGCCCCAGTGGACACGATACCCACCGGCTCTTCCAGGTCTTCAGCCCAGTCCAAGCGCCCTTCATTTGCCTGGCCGGAGATATTCCTGTTCTGACGGATCCGGGCCGATAGTTCATCAAAAACCCGGGGGTTCCGGCCGCGCTTTTCGAGATACCTCCGCAGCCCACGCAACAATTCCCGGGTATCAATCTGAACAGGGCAAACAACGGCACAACCACCACACAGGGTGCACTGAAACACCCTCTTGACGTACTGCTCGGAAAGAACACCTTTTTGCCTGTCGACAAGAATCCTTTTCGCCATGGTTATCTTCCCCCGGGGAGCCGCCGATTCCCATCCGATTTCACTGTACACAGGACAAGCCGAACGGCAGGAACCACAGGTGGCACAGGCCCTTACTTCAGCTTCCAGGCCTTGAAAGAGAGCCTTATTCCCAACCATCACACCGCACCCTCTCGTGGAGAAATACCCGCAAAAACCCTGCCGCCTTGAGCCCGATTCCGAACAGTACCGGGGATAAAAGGGGTGTTGGCCCATAAACCTTCCCAGGATTCAGAATCCCTTGGGGATCAAGCAACAACTTGCGCTGCCGCAATTCCTGCAGTCTGTCCGGGTGGTGGATTTTCTGTAAATGCAAGTAAGGTGTATTCCAGAAACCAATGGTGTAGGGTCCTCCCCCAAGCCTGCACCCGGTGCGGTAAATGCGGGCCGTTAAGCTGGCATCGCATAGGTACCTGAAGGGGTTTCCCTCATCTGAGTAATAGAGGGTCATCACCAGGGCCTGGTCCCGGGAAATGATGTGAGCATAGGTGAGCATCCTGACCCCGGCCTGCCGTCCCAGGTTCTCCACCTCCTCAAGGTATTGCTGGCAGGAGGCTGTCGGCACCAGCAGTTCACAGGCAAGCAGGGAAGGGTAAAGACGCCTGATGCGCAAAAGCCGGAACCTGTTCTCCCATTCTTCGAGGGCCAAAGAGTCATCCAACATTGTCAATCCATACCCTTTGACCATCGACCAGATAGACTCCCCTGCCCGGTCCAGGTCTGTCGGGGTTCCCTCCAAGCTCACGGCCAAGGTATGGTACCTGCCCAGTGGTTCAGGTGCCAGTCCACCCGTTTGCAAGGCCCAGTTCAGGGACCGGCTGTTGTAATGGAGATTGTAGACAGGGTGGGCCAACCCGCGGGCACAATCCCTGGCCGCTTCAAAAAGGCCGCCAGGTTCCTTGCTGGCCAGCAAGAAATGCCGCGTCGCTTCAGGCAGCGTCCTCACCTTGAGTTCTACCCCTGTGATGACCCCAAGTGTCCCTTCAGCGGCGGCAAACCACGACACGCAGGGCTGGGAATGCCTAGTTACCCTCCTTATTTCCCCTGAAGGAAGAACCACCTCCAGGGAACTCACCTGGTTCACCAGGGGACCATAACGAAGACTGCCGACCCCGCATCCTCCCCCGGAGAGCCACCCACCGATGGTGGCAACATGGAAACTGCTGGGATAGGAACGCACACAATAACCTCTGCGCCGCAGGTAACCGTCCAGTTCTGCCCAGGTGGTACCAGGCAACACCTTGACCTTTTCCTTGCCCGCCTCAAAACCTAGTACACCTTTCAGACCATTCAAATCAATGACGATGCCGGCCTTGACCGGCACACAGCTTCCCAGGGCCGTGGAACCTCCGGCCCTGGGGGTCACCGCCAGCCTCCGGCGGCCTGCAAAGGCGATGATTTCACTCACTTCCTCGGCACAAAGGGGTCTGAAGACCATGTCTGGTACCGGCCGGGTGAGGAGCCGCACCAAGAAAGGTGGAATGTAGGCAACATCTCGGCCGTAAAAGGAACATTCAAACCGTGAATCTGTGCATCGTGACCCAAACCGTTCCTTTAGGTTCTTGGGTAGCTGAATCACTTCTTTCCCCTCTCAGCCTCCACCCGGGCTACTTCTTTCCTTATCCAACGGTGAGCGGCTTCACCGGTCAAGTGCCGGGCTAAATCCTGCGCCAGGTTGGCAGCCTTGATGACAGCCACCCAGCCCTTTCCGTAACAGTCCTGGTTTAGCAGCCCAGGACGACGAAGTAAGTCCCGGTTAGCCTCCACAATCATCCCGGCCAGGGGCACCATGATTTTACCGGTCCATTTTTTCGCCTGCAGCGAGAAAAGGACCTTACCATGGGTTACCTCCTTACCGACCCTTGGCACCTTAACATAAGAGATCTTGCCCGCTAGCTTTTGGGCAAAATCGTTTAAACCAACGCGAACCTTGTTACCACCCTCAACTTTGAGCCAGGCGTGGTCTTTGGTATAGTAAAGCCCTTCGGGAATTTCGTAACCCTTGACGACGGCCATCTGGTTCACACCTCCACCAACGTTGTTCCGAGGGATTTCTTCTTCCGTCCTCCTCACCCTCAATGGGTATCCATGATAAAGTTATGTAGGAACAGAACATGCCGCCAGCAGGTTTTTAAAGGAGACTGCTCCTCGGTTTCTTGTAGCTCAGCTTGATACCCCCTTACTTCTCTCCCCCAGCAAGGCTTGTAACAGCTTCCCCAGCTTGGTACGAACTCCTGGCCAAAGGCATGGATACCACGTGGGCAAAGCCCATTTCCCTGGCCCGCCGTCCCAACTCCGCAAAGGCCTGGATGGTGATGTATTGCCGTACCGGCAGCTGTTTTCCCGTGGGCCGCAGGTACTGCCCCAAGGTGACAAAATCACAGCCGACTCCCCTTAAATCCCTCAATACCCCCAAAGCCTCTGCTTCCTTCTCTCCCAATCCCAGCATCATCCCCGATTTGGTCTTGATACCAGGGTCCAGCCTCTTCACCCTTTCCAACAAGTTCAGGGAGCGCCCGTAATCCGCGCCTGGCCTCACCTCAGGGTAGAGCCGAGGTACGGTTTCCACGTTATGGCCAATTATTTCCGGTTGGGCATCCACCACTAGGCTGAGGGCCTTTTCGGAACCTTGAAAATCTGGAACCAGCACCTCCACCGTTGTTCCAGGCGCGATCCTGTGAATGGCCTTCACCGTACGGGCAAAGTGTTCTGCCCCACCCTCGGGCAGGTCATCCCGGGTCACCGCAGTAATCACCACGTGCTGCAGCCGCAGCTGCCGTGTCGCCCAGGCCACCTTCTCGGGTTCCTCTTCCCGGGGCACTTGGGGCTGGCCCTTGCCCACCCCACAAAAACGACAGTGTCGGGTACAGGTGTCACCGAGGATCATGAAGGTAACCGTCCCTTTTGCAAAACACTCGCCAATGTTGGGGCACAAGGCCCCTTCACACACCGTGTGCAAGCCGGCACCACGCAGCAGGGTCTCCATCGCGTGCAGTGCCCCTTGGTCGGGAACAGGTACCTTCAGCCACGCCGGCCTTGGCCCCCGCTCTTGGCTGTATTTTATGGGCTTCTTGGAAAAACTGAGCCACCTTTTCATCTTCCTTGTCACCCATTACCGTTCAACCCCTTCATTCAGAAGGCACTCCTCCAGGGCACTCCCTATCTTCGGTGCCTACGGGCCAATTGGACACCATCCGGACGAAGGGCTTTTGGCCGGCCTGGAGGCCCTTCGGTTCCATCTCCTTCACTACGCCCCTCAGTTCTTACCCTGAAAACGTGGGCGGATACATCCTTAACCCAAGTCTTCCAGGGTCTTTTCCCGTCCCCCTCGGCAGCACCAGCAAAAGGGGTGAGAATTCGCTAGGGGCTGGGTCCACCCGTCTTCGGAAGACCTTTGTCCCCAAAAAGAAGACCATCCAGGGCCACCGGAACCAGTTCGATCCCAAAAACCCCCGCAAACTGCTTCTTGAGCACCCGGGACACCTCCCGAAAATCCTGTTCTTGGCCCAGAACCTCGGCCAAGGAAGTAACCCCGTACTCGGAAATACCACAGGGCACAATGAACTGGAAGTGTTCCAGGTGGCTGTTGATGTTGAAGGCGAACCCGTGCATGGTCACCCATCTCTTCACCGCTACCCCCAGGGCAGCAACCTTTTTGTCACCTACCCAGACACCCGGGTAACCCTCTCGACGCCCCGCTGTCACCCCGTAACAGGCTAGGGTTCTGATGATAACTTCCTCGAGCCGCCTCACGTAGCCGTGCAGGTCCCTGCCCCACCGGGTTAAGTCAAGAACCGGGTACCCTACCAACTGCCCAGGCCCGTGGTAGGTTACGTCACCGCCCCGTTCCACCTGGTAGATTAAGATGCCGTGTCTTTGCAGCACGTCATCCCCGACCAGGATATGCTCTCTCCCAGCGTCACGCCCCATGGTAAGCACCGGGGCATGCTCCACCAGGATGAGCACATCCCTGGTTAGCCCGGCTACCCGCCTTTGGTGAAGTCGTTTTTGAATCCAGTAAGCCTTCCCGTAATCCATGAAACCAAGGTTCAGATAAGAAACCTTACCTGCCAGGACCCTTCCCCCTCCCTCTCCTGCTCCTGCGCCCTGCCCGCTTGGCCCCCCTCGAACCGCGCAAACAACCGGCTGCCACCTGGCGCCCGTGGTCGCAGGGTTCCTTGATCACTACCCTTAAGAAAAGGCCTCGATACATTCCTTGACCAGGGTTACCACGTAGGCCATGGCCGACCCGCCGCCAAAGCCCAATGCCACCGCGGCCGCTTCCAGGATCTCATCAGGATGAGCTCCGGCCTCTACAGCTTTGTGAACATGGTAGGGAATACAGTACTCGCACCTGATATGGACCGAGAGGGCTACCGCAATGAGCTCTTTCACCCTGGTGGAAAGCTCACCCTCGGCAAAAACAGGGGCCATCAAAGCATCGAAGCCTAGGGCCAGGTCTGGTGCCTCGTCGTTCAGCCACTCCATTCCATCAGCAAAGGCCTGGACCAAGGCCCGAGGGTCCCGCCTTCCAGCGGCCACCAGGGGCCGACTCACTTGGGGGGCATCCATCTGAAAGGGCAAATGAGGGTTTTCCATCATCTCCTTTACCCGGCTCAAGAACAGGGCCGCCGGCGCTCCATCAACAGCACGGTGGTCAAAGGAGAGGCTCAGGGTCATACAAAGACGCTGCTCCAGGATTCCATCCTTGAGCATCGGTTTTTCGGAAATGGTGCCAAGACCCAGGATGGCCGTTTCGGGGGGATTAATGAGGGGTGTAAAGCCCTCAACCCCGAACATCCCCAGGTTGGTAAGGGTAAAGGTACCACCCTCGAGTTCTTCCGGTTCCAGGTCCCCGTCCCTCGCCCTTTGGGCCGCAGACTTGATCCTTTCCGACATTTGTTCCAGGGAAAGGCGGTGTGCCTTGTGAATCACCGGTACCACGAGCCCGTCATCAAGGGCAACGGCGATGCCCATGTTGACCCCGCTGTAAAGTTCAACCCTGTCTTCAAGTACCCGGCCGTTAAGCCGGGGATGTTCCTTAAGGGCCTGGGCAACCAGGACGGCAATCAGGTCTGTATAGGACACCTTGCCTCGGCCCTGCTGCTGGAAGACCTCATTGATCTTGACCCTCAGGTCCTGAAGATTGGTAACATCCACCTCCTGCAAAATGGTGACCCTTGCCGCCCGGTGGTGGCTTTCGGTCATGCGCTCCGCAATAATACCGCGCATCCCTTCCAACGGAATTACTTCTGGCTCTTTCTCCCGGTCTAGTTCCTCGAGGTATTCCCTGACGTCCTTTTCCGTCACCCTCCCGCCGGGACCCGTACCGGGCACGTAATCCAGGTCAACCCCTTTTCCCTCCGCCAGGCGCCGGGCCCGCGGGGATATCCTGCGGGCCTTCCCCGTCCGGATGAGGTCAACCCCTCTTTTCTTGGGCTCTTTGACGGTCTTCTTCGCCTCCCTGGCCTCCACCCGGGTGTTGGCCAGTTCAGCCTCAGCTTCTTTTACCATTTGTTGGAGGGTCTTTTCATCATCACCCGGTTCGGCGATGACGGCAACCGGGGAGACGACGGGGACAATACTCCCCTTTGGGGCCAGGATCTTGTAGAGGATACCGCTGGCCGGGGCTTCCATCGTACTGGCAATTTTCTCCGTTACAATCTCCAGCAGGTCCTCGCCCCTGGTAACCTCCTGGCCCTCTTCTTTGAGCCACCTGGCAACCTTCCCTTTTTTCATGGTGAGACCGAGTTTCGGCATCACTACTTTTACGGCCATCATTCTCCCCTCCAAGAGAAACTACGAGCTCCCATGACCCTGGGTACACCTGAAGACACCCCGCCGGGCAGCTGCATCCATGGTAGCCTTAATATTTACAACAAGCGGACCATCACAGTTGAGTACCAGTTCCACCCGGTCCCGGCTTCCGACCTCCACCTCACGTTCACCATCAACAGCCATCACACACGGTATGGTCTCCACCACCACCCTTTCACCCGGGTCAAGAAAACGGTATTCAGCTATAGACACGGATTTTATCAAACCCGGTCCAAGGGCAGACAACACTTTGGTCCTGCCGGTACCGACCTTCACAGCCATACCCCGGGGGTCAGCGGGCGGGAGGGGATGCAAGGCGCCGATCATGGACGTGATGCCAAGATTGGTGGCTTCACCGCAGGTAGCGACAACTTGTTTGATTTTCCTTTCATGCCAAATAGCCCGTGAGCCGACAAATTGTTCTTTCAGGACTACCACATCAACCAGGGCCATGTCTTCCCAGGAGCCGTTAACGTAAATGTCAATCTTTTTGTTCCTGGTCAGGGCCACCTCCGGCGCAACCTTCCCGGTGGCCACCAAGCCGGCGGCCATGCCGGCGATGGTACCTTCCACCATGGATGGGAAAACATTATTGGTCCCGGTAGAGATCGGTACAAGCGGTACCTGCCGGCAGCCTTTGGCTACCACCCGGTTGGTCCCATCCCCACCCAGGGTGACGATACACCCGACCTTCTCTTCTGCCAGGAGCCTAGCCGCCACCAGGGAGTCCTCTTGTTCTCCGGTAAGGGGCATTTTCAAGCATTCCACGTCCATCTTCAGAGAGTAGTCACCGGTAAGCCCTTCCAGGGCCCGCTGGATAATGCCAAAATAGTCAGGCATGAATAAGAGCCGGGTAACCCCTACCGCCTCAAGGCCGAGCAAAACTCTCCGGACAATATTCACTTTCTCAAGGTTATCAAAGACAGTGGCGTGGGCCACCAAACGCCTGATATCCTTGCCGGAGGCCGGATTGGCAATAATCCCGACAGTGGGCACTCTGACACCCCTTCCCCGCATTCTGCACAAAGAGGGAATGAACGGCCCAGGCTTCCACCCTGAAGCCGTCCATTCCCAACCACGTGCCAGCTATGCTAAAGACCTTACCGCTTCAATGATGGTCTCTTCACTGGGGATATAGGCCTTTTCTAGGTTCGAAGCAAAGGGAATTGGCGCAAAGGGCGCCCCGATACGCCTGATGGGTGCATCCAGGAAATCAAAACCCTCTTCAGCCACGATGGCAGCAATTTCACCGCCGATACCACCGCTCTTGACTGCTTCATGGACCACCACCAGCTTACCCGTCTTCGCCACCGACTTGAGAATCGTGTCCTGATCCAGGGGCACAAGACAACGCGGGTCAACCACTTCGACCTCGACCCCTTCCTCAGCCAAGGTCTCCGCGGCAGCCAGGGCTTTGTGCACCATCAGGGAGGTGGCCACCACTGTCACGTCACTTCCCTCCCGCTTGACATCCCCTTTGCCCAGGGGAATGGCGTACTCGCCGTCCGGAACCGAACCTTTGACACCGTAGAGCATCTTGTGCTCAATAAAGATCACGGGGTTGTCATCCCTAATGGCACTGGTGAGGAGCCCCTTGGCATCAGCAGGGGTCGAAGGCATGACCACCTTTAGACCAGGGATATGGGCAAACCAGGCTTCCATACTTTGTGAATGCTGGGCCGCTGCCCCAAGACCCGCCCCACAAGGGGTTCGAAGGGTCATCGGAATGGCTGCCTTACCACCGAACATGTAGCGTATTTTCGCTGCCTGGTTGAATATTTCGTCCATGCAGACACCCATGAAGTCCATGAACATGATTTCGGCTACCGGCCTTAACCCGGCGGCGGCTGCGCCCACCGAGGCCCCGATGATGGCCGTCTCGGAAATGGGGGTATCCAAGACCCGTTCCGGTCCGAAGGCATCCAGCAGCCCCTGGGTAACCCCAAAACAACCCCCAAACACCCCTACATCTTCACCAAGGACAAAAACACTGGGATCCCGGGACATTTCCTCCCGCAGGGCGGTGTTAATCGCTTCCAGGTAGGTCATCTCCGGCATTTATTTCACCCCTTTACTCTTTGTCCCAGAGTCTATTCACAGTAAACATCTTCCAGGAGGCTTTCTTCTTCAGGCAACGGGCTGTTCTTGGCAAACTCAATACCCTCTTGGATCTCGCTCCTGACTTCTTCCCAAATGGCCTTGTCTTCCTCCTCGGTCAAAACACCTGTTTCCATCATCCGCTTTTTGGCCCGTTCAATCGGGTCTTTCTTCTTCCAGGCTTGGAGTTCTTCTTCCGTCCTGTAAACAACGGGATCGCCTTCAAAATGCCCGCGCCACCTGTAGGTCTTGCTTTCGATCAAGGTTGGCCCGTCGCCGTTACGGGCCCGTTTGACCGCCTCTTCCGCCGCCTCGTAAACGGCAAAGAGGTCGTTACCATCCACGCTGATGCCCGGAAGGCCGTAGGCAGCTGCCCGGTCAGCCACGTCATCAATGTTTTGGTGCAGCTCTTGGCTGAGAGAAATTGCGTACATGTTGTTTTCACAAACGAAAATCGCGGGCAGTTTCCAAATAGACGCCATGTTCAAGGCTTCATGGAAGGTACCCCGGTTGGAAGCACCATCACCAAAGAAACATACGGCCACACCATCGTCTCCGCGGTACTTGCAGGCAAAGGCCGCCCCGGCAATCAGGGGCAGACCAGCTCCCACAATACCATTGGCCCCCAAAAAGCCCAGGCTCAAGTCGGCAATATGCATGGAACCTCCTTTTCCCTTGCAGTAGCCGGTTTTTCGGCCGAACAACTCAGCATACATCTGCTTCACGTCACCACCACGGGCAATGAGGTGGCCGTGGCCCCGGTGGGTGCTGGCAATGTAGTCATGATCCTTTAAGTGGGCAATAACCCCGACTGCCGTCGCCTCTTCACCAACATAGAGGTGGACGAAGCCGGGAATCTCGCCCTTTGCAAAAAGCTCTGCCGTGTTTTCCTCGAACACCCTGATGGTGACCATTTTCCTGTAAAGTTCAAGGAGCTTCTCTTGAGAAAGCGCCATTATTCTCCCTCCCCGGTTCTCAATGGGTTCTAGCAAAGTACCATGCCTTACTGGCCACAAGGTTAATCAGCATGGACTGCCTGGTGCCATCCGGCTCTTTCAAACCCTGAACACAAGCCTCCATGAACCGATACCAGTCCTACTCGTACCGCCATCGTAATCCCTCACATTGATCATGCCGCACCCTTTTTTTGGGCCCCTCGAGGGGGCGCCAGCTTTCCCCGTTATCCACCCCCTTGAGCACCTTGTTGCCGCGGTCAGGGCCTGGTCCTCCAGCAACTACCCGATGGCATCCATTACGGCACGGCTCAAATCCTCAGCGTCGACCCCGGGAATACTTAAATGGTTGGCTTCAATGACACGCCTGAAGGCTCGGTGCACCGCCTCCTGGCATGGAGCAACCCCATCCAGGCATCTTTCCAAGAGGGTTATGGCCTCCTTGGGGTTGAGAGTAAAGTCCCCCGAGATGCTCGCTGCCTCTATTCTGTCATCGTTGAGAGTGACGGTAGTGGAAATCAGGCCCCCTTTGGCCTTGTAATTACCGTATCCGATATAGGAACCGGCTTTGATGGTTATCGCCTCATGGCGTTGGAAACGCTCGTCAAATAAAAAGTTTTCTGCGGTGAGTTCTTTTTCCACCAGTTGCATTTGGGATTTGATTTCAGGGGTTAATGAACTCTCTTCCAGCGGGCCGAGGATTTTACGAAACTCCTCCACCAGCACCTCTTCTACCTCTTCCCGGCGCGGAGTCTGCCCCAGTTCTTCCTTCAGGGATGAAATACTGTTTTCCATGGTCTTGTAAACCTTGTCCCGAAATTTCTCGTCAGGAAGCCGTAAAATCTGGGCCATCATCTTGACGTTAAAATCCATGATGATGCTCCCTACAAAGACCATGCAATCGCCAATATTGGCGCCTCCCTCTCCCGCGATTTTCTTACCTTCAGGAGTAACCAAGTCATTAACTGGTTTGAAATGAACCTTTACCCCAAAGTGAGCATAGGTGTTGATAGGCGGTTGGGAAAACTTGCGGTAAATCCCGTCGATGGTCCTTGGGAGGATGGGATTATCCTTTCTAAGAATCACGTGATAAAACACCTGGTTCTCATCAAGAAGGACACACCCTCCACCTACTTCCCGCCGGATAATGGGCAAGTTCAAGGCCCGGCACCGGTCGACATCTAAAACCCTGGCCGTGTCCTGAAAATACCCCACACTCACGTAGGGGGTTTTCGGTGAAACCACCACCAAGGACTCGATTCCCATGCGCGCCAGGGCGTGGAAGCTAACCATGGAGTCAAAATTGGGGACAGTCCCTAAATTGAAGAGCTTCACAGGTTCTCACCTCCCGGTAAGTTGACTTATTTTCATTATTGCGCCGGTGCCGCGACCAGCAGCCAGCGGCATCACCAACAACTTCTCAGTAAATTCTATTTGCAAAAGATGGCAAGTATGCCAAAGATTTCTGAAAACCTGGGGACTGGAGGCTTACGCCGAATGCCGCATCCGGGATCAAGACCAATGAAACAGCGCCGGACGTTAAGAACCTCCGTGGATGATGAAGTGATATTCTTGTGGTGCAGCATGAGGGGAGGGGAGACTGGCTTGAAGCAGAGGGTCTTAAGGTGACTTGACGGTTGTCCTGGCAGGCAAATGTAAGGATTAGGCTCTCAAAATATTGCAAAGTGGCACAAGACCATGGATAACCACGAAAACGTTACAGGCTGAGAGCTCACTGTATGAGCGCTTTTAAGATTTTCAACAACCGTGATGTCATCCATCTACTTGGCAGGCACGACGGAAGCAACTCGAGAAGCTTGACCGCCTGACGTCGGTGGGTGAGGACGACGCCAGTCTCCAGGGGGAGTTTGGCACCCAGCAGAAAAAAACTCCCCGACCAACAAGGCTCTGGTTGCGTACCTGGCTAATCGGGGGGTTGAGCTTGAGAAGGCTTCGATTGATCATCAAACGGTTATCCCCATCACTTTATGATTCCAGGGAGCCAGGTGATAATTTGTGGGAATAATATAGAAAGAACTAGTCCTATCAATTGCAAGGAAACAAAAGGAACCACTCCTTTGTAAATATCAATTAATTCTACCTCTTTGGATGTTATACTTCTAATATAAAAAAGTGCATAAGCGAACGGCGGAGTAAGAAAAGATGATTGTAAGGTAATCATGATGAGCATACCCGACCATAAAGGATCAAATCCATACATCTTCAAAATCGGGATAAAGATAGGAACAATAATCAGCAAAATACCTACCCAGTCAATGAACATACCCAGTAAGAAAGTAAGAAACAAGACAACAGCCAAAACCCCGTAGGCACCTAGGCCTAACCCGCTGATAAAGTTAGCGACAATTCTCCCACCACCAATACCAAAAAAGACAGCGGTAAAGGTGTAAGCACCCAAGGCAACAAAGATGATCATGGAAGATACTCGTAGCGTAGTTTTGCTCACTTCGTACATCGTCTTAAACGTTAATTTACGATGAGCTGCTGCAATAATGATGCTGCCGAGAGCACCTAAACCAGCAGCCTCTGTAGGAGCAGTAATACCGAAAAAAATCGCTCCTAAAACAGCTAATATAAGAACTATAAAAGGAAGAAAGGTCTTCATGCTGACCAGTAGGGAAATTAGTGATATTGTCTCACGGCCTTCTTCAGGGCTGATAGGGGCTAAATCAGGTTGTAACTGGCATCTAATGAAGATATATAAAGAATAAAGTCCGGCTAAAAGTAAACCCGGGATAATGGCAGCAGCAAAAAGTTCCACAACAGAGACACCTGCCATCGGACCATAGAGAATAAGCATAATACTGGGTGGTATTAATATTCCCAGGGTCCCTCCGGCAGCTACAGTGCCAGTAGCTAGGGATTTATCGTAACCGCGGCTTAACATTGAAGGTAAAGCTATCAGGCCCATCGTGGTCACTGAAGCTCCCACAATACCAGTACAGGCGGCAAATAGTGTACTAATTACTACAGTAGCTAAAGCTAGTCCTCCTTTTATTCTGCCAAACCACTTATAGATCACATCAAAGGCCTGCTCGGCGATTCCAGACTGTTCCAGCATACATCCCATAAATACAAACAAGGGAACAGCAATGATCACAAAATTCGTCATTAAGCCGTAGGCTTGGGAGGCAAAAAGGGGGACAATTTGAGGGCCCCAGCCGAGATAACCAAAGATAAGAGCTAACCCACCCAGGGTAAAACCAATAGGAAAGCCGGCAAATACTCCAACTAAAATCCCCAAGAACATCAGTAGAGTTAAAATTTCAGGACTCATGGTCTTCTCCTTTCACTAGAGTTATCAATTGAGTGGAAAATACTACTATCCCTTGAAACAACATGAGTAAGATACTTATCACTAAGATAGTCTTTATCGGTCCGGTATGAGGCTGCCAGTTAGTATAGGGAGAGCGTTCTGAAAATATCCAGGCTTTGTACGCCAGGTTGTAACTGGTGAGAGTTAACGCAATAAAAGCAGGAAAGAAAAACACTAGGTGGCAAATAACATCTATTAATGCACGAACACGTGCCGAAAAAAGGTTGTAAATGATATCAACTTTTACATGGCCTTCATGGACATGTGTATAGGCACCACCTAGAAAAACAAACGCAGCGTAAAGCATCCATGCCATATCATAACCCCAGATACTAGTCTTGTTAAAAAAATAGCGAAAAATCACATCGTAAGTGATTACCAGTATCAAGGGGAAGATCAGCCAACAAGCAAAGTAACTTCCTACTCTTTCGTTAAACCTGCTTATTAAGCCAAGTAAAAATTTTAGTTTTTTCATAGTCATCTTCCTTTACTTGTATCCTTTCTTCTGACGTTCTTGCTTACGGGCCAGTTCCTATTGGTCAGTCCAGCACCACGTGTCCTCCAGGGTAACCCCTTTATCGGCCTCCAGCTTCACTAAGCACCGCCTGGCTTCGGCCGAGCTCCGGACGGGTGCTCATCGAAGCAGGCGATCTTTCGGGCTGATGGTTGTGCTCGCCGCAAGTACCTCTCCCGCCCGGCCACACAAGAAAATCCTATCTGCCCCGGGCAAGCCTAGAAGAACCGGTGGGTAACCCTGGGTAATGAGCCAGGCCCCCTCGGGGGAAATCTCTCTCCTGCCTGCCCTTCGGCAGCTAAGTGCATCGTAAGAGATTTGACCTGTACCGAGGACGCCTGGCTCCGGATGTATTCTTCTAGACTCCTTCTCCGCCCTTTAAGGTCAGCAGATCCTCTTGAAAGGTCTAGCTTGCATATTTACTCTTCTAAAGCCCAGTCAGGATATGGAAGCATCATTGATTGCTTATATGGAAACCACCACTTAGCAAACTCAATCTGAGACTCACGAACCCGAGCCAAGAAGGGATCTTCTTTACTTTTTTCTGCGAACCATTCGTCTATCCATCTCATCATTTCTTTTACTGCTTCTTCTTCCATGACAACTTTCTCCAAGCCCATTTTCTCAAATTCTTCCAGCGCTTTTATATTTAGAGCTCCTTGCTGAGTCCAGGTGTATAACAAATTGATTTGGGTCGCATACTCTACGATTCGCTTCAAATCATCAGGCAAGGCGTTCCACTTATCCTTGTTAATCACGAACTCTTGCACACCACTAGGCTGGTGAATGGCCGGGAAATGGTAGTATTTTGCCACATCTTGAAAGCCCAAGGTGATATCGAAAGCTGGTATACTATATTCAGCAGCGTCTATAACCCCTCTTTCAAGGCTAGGAATAATCTCACCGCCAGGCAAGAAGACCACGGAATAACCTTTCTCCTCCAGGATCTTGCCCATCAGCGGCATCATACGCAGCTTCTTGCCCTTCAAATCCTCCAGGGTACGTAAGGGTTCATTTGACCACATAAAAATCTCGCTATCAATGAGCCCGGCCGGGAAAACCACAACGTTGTAGTCTGCCACCATCTCACTCCATAGCTCCATTCCGCCACCATGCCAGAGCCACATTAGCATATCGCGAGCATCACTGAAAAGTCCGGGAGTAGCGGTAAACAACGGGGCAGCAAACTTAATGCCTGCCCAGATACCCGAATAACCGAATTCAGCATCTAAGATGCCATCGCGAACAGCAGCGGGAGCCTCAAAAGCTGGGACAATAGCGCCTGATGGATACCACTCAATAACCAAACGGCCACCTGAAAGTTCGGTAATTAGATTTGCCAGGTGCTTGCCCCAATCATCATAAAGTGTTCCTGCAGGTGTAAAACCCTGTACTTTCCATGTAATAACTTCCTTGGGTTCTGCTTGCGCTGTAGTATTGTCGTTATCAGTTGTTGTTTGCTCAGCCTGGGCGCAGCCGAAAAGGGTGATGGCAAACAGAAAAAGCAAGGCTATCGCAATTATTTTACTTTTCACTTAAGACGCGGACCCCCTTACTGATCTTTTTGGTTTTACATGACAATTTCGAATGCGATCTTCCTAGGAATATCAAGTTATCCCCCTCATTTCTTCCCCCCTTTTTCACCGAAATTTCTTAACAATTACCCGTATCTTCGCCGTACCCACAACACGTAGGCCTATGGTGTATAAAATGCCTCCCTTTAACTTTTCATTTTCGCTAAATTCTTTGTGCAATACCTAACACGTCAGCACGGCAGAACTAAGGTGCAGTCCGGATGTTTTAATTCTTAGATATAATGTCCATATTGAGCTAGAAGTGGGCAATAATGCATTTCGACGCTGTCTTTTAAATATCCTTCAAAAAAGTGTGCTTATTTGTAATTTCATGAATCGCCAGTTAGTTCGCCCGCCTGCGCCAGGAGTTCCTTGTGCGTCATGCTCAATTTCGCGGCCTTGACCCGGTCAGATCTCGAACAAGTTGGGGCTATCTTCACCCTTGGGATCTACGTTGTCGGAGATTTGTTAGGTGTGTTCATTGGCGGGAGAAATGATGAGAAAGGTTGATAAAGTGGAAAGCAGGGACAGAAACCTTTCCCCTGCTTTCCCTCGGAAATAAAAAAAAGACCCGAACCGTCCTTAGCTTCTCAGAAAACCTAGTCCACTTTCGAATAAAGTACACCACGGTCGATGTCTCCGTCACCAGCCCTTTAAGCCCTATTTTACCAAGTACCCAAAGACAACGGGCATGATCAGGATCATACTCGTTAACCTAACCAAGTGCAGCATTGCTACACGGGAGCTGGAACCCCCGTAAAATTCACTAAGCAGAACCATCAGGGTGAAACCAGCTGGAGCCGTCCCAAAGAGGCAGGTAGCAGGATCCCAACCTGTGAGCAGCCGCAGAACCCGGGCGAGAAGCAAGCCACTGCCCAGCATGATCGTAGTAAGGACAGCAACAGGTAGAGCCACTCCGGTCATTGCCAACAAGGTTTCGGGCGAAAAGCTCATCCCGATGAGACAGCCAATTCCCAGCTGAGCAGCCTCCTGGAAACAGGGAAAGGGTGTTTCAAGACTAACACCTGCCGCCTTCAAAGAGCCCACGGTCAACATGGCGCCGACCATTCCACCAGCTGGAACGCCCAACAATGATACGATGATCCCTCCAATGGCACCAGCCGTAACGGTCAAGGCTTTCGGCAGTACAGTTTTAATGCAGAACGCCGGCTCATCTCCAGGGACCGTCCGGCATGAAAAATCGTCCGGGAGCGGACCGGCCTTGGGGCGTGGGGCATCGTTTTCAGCAGCAGCTACCAGGTCCTTCAGCACAACTTCAGAACCCGAACACTCTGGCCGGGCGACCCTTTCGCCAACAAGAGGAAGAACGAAGCTCACGACGAGAATTCGCGACAGCTGAAGAAGGGCAACCTTGGCGCCGTCAGCACCAAAGAAAATAGCTATCCCGGACATCTCGGCAATACCACCTGGGACAGAACCAAATAACGCAGTGGCAGGATCCAAGTTGGTGACCGCAAGCAAGGCATATCCTGCTCCCAAGCCGGTAAACACCATCCAGGTGGCAACCAAAAGCGCAGGACCCAGCATTAGTTTTAGCTGCCAGAAGGTACCGGCTGTAAACCTTAACCCTACAACCGTACCGATACCAATTTGGACCACCTGTCGATAATAGGCCGGCAGCGGGGCAAAGTCAAAACCGGATGCCTTGGCCAGCCCAACCGCCAACATGGAACCGATAATAGCCGGGGCAGGCATCCTGGCTAGCCTGGCCAGTACCCACCCGGCAGCTCCCACCCCAAAAATACTAATCAAATCCGTCACCAAACCAGCTTCTTTCTTAGCATGGAATGAAGTCAGCAAGAGTCTACTCCAGGGACCGCAGTTTCCCACTACTCCCGGCCAGTGACACAAACCGCTCCCCCGGGGTCACCGCTCACTGGGCATTTACAGGGGCGCGTCTTGGTTAAGCCCGGCCTCTTTTGACACAGGCTGCGATCGGAAGTATATCACAGTGAAGACGTGATTCACAAGTTCACTGAAGGGTGAACAGACAAAAAGATACGGCCACCGTCTCAGGTAAGCCGTACCCCGTCTTCACCCCGCCGTATTCATCTTTACTAAACCCAAATTGACTAAGCCTGTTTCTACACAAGCCCTTCGCCCCCCAGGCCCGCGGTCCACACCGTCCTCCAGTGTTAGTTGCTCCCGCCAAGTTCAAAGCTGCACCTGGACATGGAGCTTCTATTTCCCGACCCAACAAGCAAATTCACATTTTCGACAGTACTTTACCACTCTTAATGGCTGGTCACAATCCTCAGCTTCTTGGATCTCAGCGATGTTCTCATCTAGTTTCATTTGAATATTACAAGCCAAACGGTCATAATTACCCCTTCTTCCAGGGAGTTCTTCTCTCCCGTATTCTTTCGCTTTATACAACTGCTTGCTGAAAGCCTCTTCTGGGCATGCCTTGGTACAACTCTCATCACAACCGGCGCAAGGGTCGAAATTAAGAGGTCCTGTAGAAGGCAGATCTATATTTACAGTCATAGCTCTCAATCTCACCCTTGGTCCATACTCAGGAGTAACAAGCATATTGTTCTTCCCAATACACCCTAAGCCCCCCAGTACTGCAGCATCTTTTAAAAATATGCCTCCCCTTTCTACATGATACGGCAGATGACATGGACGCACATCATAGGTTTCGTTTAGCCATTTCACAAGCTTATTAATCGTCGCCATCAGCCTTCTGTTACCAATGGGGCTAATACTACCATACCAGTAATCAAGTTCAGGTTGGTTTTCTGGGTGGGCAAAAGCGATCACAATGACCGATCTTGCCCCTTCTGGCCATACCACCTCTCCACTTCCAAGGCCAGGTATTTTCTCCTTATCCGCGCCAACTCCGCTGTATTCAGGCATCTTGGGAGCTACAGTAAAAGAAGGCGCTCTCTTGAGTTCTTCGACACTCGCAATGCCAACCAAAGTAGCATCAAATTCCTTGGCCTTTCTCAGGATTTCTGAAGAAATTCTTAGTTTTTCATTACTGTCCATGTAGTCCTCATCCTCTCCATAAACAGGATCGTTCTTCGGCGAATCTAACCCCTTTTGAGCCCTGAGCTGCCTGCTGAAAATGCCGGCTCCACCCTGGATTTTGTGGCTGACGCATAACCGGTCTCGCTCCGGAGCAACCCTGGCGTGCAACCTTTGCACAATACCGCCGTCAATTTTCATCCTCAATGGTACCGCCGCTCCGCAAGGCGCCATGGAGGACTAGTTGACAGTCTCTGGCTTTAGTCCTGGCAGCCGGGATGTCGTGGCGATCCTCTCGAAGCTGGACCCGAAGGAACAACTCCTGGCACAGATCAAGACAAAGGAAAGGTGGAACAACGTACGTTCCACCAAGAAATCCCGTCTTCAAGAACCCCGAGAGGTTTAAGCATCCAGCGATGGACTTGAACCGCTGCCCAGGTCAACACTGCGTGCCGAGGGAGCTAGGTACTTGCCATGGTCTTCATGGAGCCATTTCACAAACGATACGGCCATGATGACAAACACTGGTATTAACGGAAATGCCGCGACGACAGATGACAGCTGAAGAACCTTCAATCCACCGATGAGCATTAATGCAATTGCGACAACTGTAATAATAACCGCCCACAGCGCCCTGAACCACCGTGGAGGTTGTTCCTGTCCAAGACCGATGCCCTTAGTTGTGCCGCTGGCAAGCGTATAGGCCGCGGAATCATACGTGGTTCCAGAAAATACAAATGAAATTACCAAAGTTACGAGCATCACGAGCCCTGGCAGGGGTAACGTCTTGAGAACCTCAACAACAGCCCTTGTTGTCCCGCTTTCTGACATGATGGAGCTGACGGACAATATCTGGTTCAGCTCCAAATTAAGTGTATAGCCACCAAAAACGAAGAAGAACACCCAGCAACCCAGGGTTCCCCATACCGTTTCAGCAATTACTACTTCCTTTATGGTCCGCCCTTTTGAAATTCGAGCAACGAAGATACCCATCAAAGGCGCCAAAGCAAGCCACCAGGCCCAATAAAAAGTTGTCCAGCCTTGTGGAAATCCTCCTTCTGCTATTGGGTCAGTCCACATGCTGAGGCGGAAAAAGTTATCAAAGACTAAGCCAACACTGTTGGTAGCTAGGTTCAGGATGTACATCGTGGGGCCAGCCAGGAATGCGTATGCAAGTAAGCCAAGGGCCAAGTATACGGTGAAATTAGACAGCTTTGCGATTCCTTTATATAAACCTAGGTACACGCTGGTTCCAAAGATGGACAACCAAATCAAGATTACCGCTATTTGCAGCCCGAAAGTATCTGGGATGCCGAAGATTTCATTGATTTCAGTCGAAATCAGCGGGACCCCAAGACCTAATGCAGTTCCAACACCACCTACGATACCAAACATGGCGAGTACATCGATAGCTATACCAATAACACCATCTGTATGCTTACCTAGGACACCCCTGCAGGCAGCACTTAACCTCAGAACCGGTATTTTCTTTACGTAAAGTGCATAAGCGATTGGTAGTGTCGGAATGGCATACACAGCCCACGCGGAGAACCCCCAGTGAAATAACCCGTACGTGGCGGCCCATTCCGCTGCAACAGTCGAGCCTGCTTCAAAACCAGGCTGTACGCCTACCGGTGGTCCTTGGAGATAATACATCGGTTCGATAATAGACCAGTACAACAAGGTAGTACCAATTCCACTGCAAAACAACATCGCGATCCAGGTAAAATATGAAAACTCCGGCTCATCATCAGGTGTACCCAGCTTTACTTTTCCGTAAGGTCCAAAAGCTAACCACATCAAGAAGAAAAATATCCCCAGGACAAAAAGTTCAAAAGACCAGCCAAATTGATTTGTAATAAAGGCCAACATTGAATTGACAGCTTCGCCCGCTCCTTCAGGATTAATGGCAATGGAGACAGAGAGTAATGCCAAGACAATTAGCGTGGGTAAAAATGTTTGCCAATCCACACTGGTTTTTTGCATCACACCTACCTCCGATCACAAGATTTTGTAATTTGTTGTTAATACCACTTTCTGAACTTCTTCAGCTGCATCGCCTCTGTCACTACTCCATCGTTCGAAAATTCGCATATCTCTTGCTTTCCTTTACCCCCTCCCTTCTTGCGCCAAGGCATGCCGCTTGATGTTTCTCGACATTCCTCCAAGTACACGTAGACCCGCGGTAGGTAGGTTTTGATTTGGGTTACAGCTACTACCACACAAACCCTTTATCGCAAAAATCGCGCCAAGATTACCAAGTACCAGAAGGAATACCTGCCCCGCGGTTCCACCCGACCACTCGCAACCTTTATCTAAATCTAAACCCCGCAAGGCACCCTCAGCACCGTGTTTATATTTAGATTAGATATATAATGTATAGATTGTAGACAGGTTTCTTGGTTAAATTGTTAGAAGCCCATCCTTATGAAACAGCGCAACACCACTCCTTTCTTTGTATACTTTTTAGACGTACGGCTATAATGTATATAATCTCCATGGCCCCCACAAGCTCTTTTACCTTCATCAACAGGTTCTAAAATTGCGCTGGGCGCGCTTAATCAACGCCCTACCGTATCCGGTACTTCTTCATCTTTTCGTAAAATGTGCGCCGACTAATGCCAAGTGCCTTAATGGCTGCACTCTTGTTGTTATTACACATCCGTAAAGCTTCCACGATGGCCTCCTTTTCCACCTGGGCAACCAGCTTGCGCAGTGCCGTCACACCGCTGGGTTGACTAACCTGAACTCGACTCGATACCTTCTGCAAGTACCAAGGTAGGTGCTCGGGAGTCATGACACCGTCAGTGCACAGGATAACTCCATGCTCCACAGCATTCTGAAGCTCTCGAATATTCCCTGGCCACCTGTAGGCTATGAATATCTCCATAACCTCAGAGGAAATCACGATTTCTTTTCTCCCCAGTTCACTGCAGTACTGCTTCATAAAATGCTCTGCCAGTAACGGTATATCGTCTTTTCTTTCCCGTAGGGGCGGGATCATAATCGGCATTACATTGAGGCGGTAATAAAGGTCCTCCCGAAAGCGCTTTTGGGCCACCATGGCTTCCAGATCTTTATTGGTAGCCGAAATTATCCGTACATCTACCTGTACTACCCGGTTGCTACCAATTTTCTCAATCTCCTTTTCCTGGATTGCCCTCAAAAGCTTGGCCTGCATGGCCAGGCTCATGTCCCCCACTTCATCTAGAAAGAGCGTACCCTTATGGGCCGATTCAAATTTCCCGATCCGACCTCCCTTTTTGGCCCCTGTAAATGCACCTTCTTCATAGCCAAAAAGTTCGCTCTCCAACAACTGCTCAGGGATAGCTGCACAGTTTACCTTAACCAGGGGACGGCTGCTGCGTGGGCTGCTGTTATGGATCGCCTTGGCCAGAATCTCTTTGCCCACACCGTTTTCTCCCCGGATCATCACCGTAGCACCCGTTGGCGCCACCTTGGCTGCCAAGGCCAGGGTATCCAGGAAACGCTTGTTTTTCCCCACAAAATGTGCAAAAGCCGGGGGGAGCTTGCGCTCTCGTTTTGATTTTCGCTGCAGGTTCGAGGCCGCGTTCTTCAGCCTTTGCAGCTCGATGCTCAGCCTGAGGGTCTCATCAATACTGCGAAAAACGGAAATAACACCTACTTTTTTCTGACCTTGATAAATTGGGGTAATACTGGCTATTACTTCAATTCCAAGGGATTGAATCCGTATACACCGGTTTAGAATCGGTGGATCACCATTCAAAACCCCTAGGCAGGGTGAAGTAGGTTCTACTGTTTGCATTCTCTTGCCCAAAATTTTTCCCACCTGGACTCCGATGATGCGTGAATAAGCATGGTTGGCGTAGACAATGGTTCCTGTTTCATCGATGACAATGATTGCATCATGCATGGCATCAAAAATGTCAGGAATGGGCAGTAAACTGCTCGCCTTGACCAAGGTGTTAAGACCGTTGTTCCTTGAGGATACGGCACCAACCAAGTTGCCATCCTCATCTACCACGTACACCTTCTTCCTACGGCCGTCTCGAAAGGAAGAAACCAAAACTGTTGCGTTCTCGAAAGTACGCACGATATTTTCCACAGGCTCCAGAAAAGGACGTAGGTTCTCATGGTCACTTTCCGACAGCAACAGGTCTCTCCTCACCTTGCCCAGCAAGCAGCCTTTCTTGTCCACCACGACGCCGACACTTTCACCGTTGGCATCCAAGATCTTCAGAGCTTCGCTAGGAGAGGTGTGGACCGGCAGCACCACCATTGCTGCCAGTGGAACATCAACCATATCTTGAACCAACAAGCACATCCCTCCCCCTTTGAGCCCAAAGTACCCGCGCATGCTCAGGCTTCGACCCATATAAGGCCTGTCCAGGTTCAATACATGTGGTGGTTGCATGTGGTGGTTGGTTAGGTGCTGCAGGGTCCAAGCGGCCACTAGATGATCAGAGGTCGAAAGGTCTGGGTGGAATCCAAGTCTACTGCAACAAAGGCCCTCCTCGAAGCCGGCAGATGGAAACCAAAAGGTCGAGCCGAGGACGGGGCAGCCTCCCGTAGTTGGCTGGTAGAGGGCAGGAAAAAAACACAACACCTGAGATGATGTGATGGTGAGCCCTTGAGGCCTGTAGAAGGCGACTTGTCAGCTGCACGCTACCCCGTCTTCGGGCACGTTATTCGCCTGACCAAAAAAGCCAAGGCCAGCTTTGATTGCTGGTCTCAAAGGAACACCCGTGGCTGTTCAGTTCTACGTGATCCCGTACCGCTTCGGGTGTTGACGAATTTCCTCAATAAAGTCAGCCACTACTTTTTCAAAGGTTTGATAGAGAGGAGTCCAACCCCACTCTTCACGAGCATTAGTATCATCGTATGTTTCCATGTTTAATGATTTATAGAATTTCATGATTTCAGGGTTAGGATGATAAGTAATAACAGCCTCCGGAAGATATTTTTTTATGATTAATTCAATTTCCTTGGCAGTTTTTTGCGGTGAAATTCCATTCACATTATAGTTCACTGTTTTTATTTTTTCTTTCGGTGCTTCACATATCATGTCCGCACATCTTGCTGCATCCTTAAAATACATGACCGGTATTGTTGTCTCTTCGGTTACATCACATTCAAAGGGCTTCCCGAGGGCAGCATGTTCAATCATCCAGGAGTTATATTGGGCGACTCCTGGGGTTTTCACGCCTGGACCAATGATCGAAGGATACCGTACGGAACGAAAATCTAATCCAAATTTGTTCAGGTAAAATCTGCCGAGAAGTTCACCGTAGACCTTGCCGCACCCGTACATGGTGGTCGGCCGCTGGACTGATTTATCTGTAACGACCGGCTCGGTGTCTAAACCATAGGTGGCGGAGGTGCTTGAAAATATTACTTTTTCAACCTCAAAAAGACGAGCAGCCTCCAAGACATGAAAAGTTCCGCAAACATTAGCTCTAAAGGAAGCCCATGGGTTTGCATTTGATGGGACGCTTAACATTCCGCCCAGGTGATAAATGCATTGAATACTATTTTCTTTAACAACATTAAAAACCTCGGACCAGTTACTCAAGTCTCCCTGAACTACTTTTACTTTTGTTTCGATACCTTCCAGGCGATTATAATTCGGCGCGATATCAAAGAGGACTACATTTTCGCCTCGCTCAACAAGTATCCGTGCAAGCTCGGCTCCAATAAAGCCAGTTCCACCGGTAATGAGTTTAGTCATTTAAGATGACCTCCCAGTGTCAGATCTATATTTCTTGGCTCAGGGCAGCTTAAAAGCAACCCTAGGGCTCGACTACCTTGATCAATATAAACGTTTTAGGCGCTCCAAGAATTCGATATCCCTTGCCTTAATTTTGTTACCCCGCTTTTCTTGAGGAGAGTCCTCGCTGTAATCATAAAACCCTTTTCCGGTTTTCAAACCTAGTTTTCCTCTGTCCACCATTTCTTTAAGTTGTCTTGGTGGTTGGCGTGAATTATCAAGTACCTTGAACAAGTTTTCAGCAACCCGGTACCATGTATCTACACCCCCTAAGTCAGCTATTTCAAAGGGGCCAAAGCTGGCCAGACGAAACCCCATACTTCCCTTTATGGCCAGATCAATATCTTTTATAGTGGCTACTCCTTGTTCCCATAAAGACAGAACCTCACGAAACATGGCCGACTGTACCCGGTTTACTAAAAAACCGGGGATTTCCCGTGCTATTTTTATTGGTACCTTCCGCACTTTCTCTAAGAGTTCACAAACAAGATTGACGGTTTCTTCTGAGGTATGATCTCCCTGGACAACTTCGACAACCGGTATAATGTGCGGTGGATTGAACCAGTGGGTAATCAAGATCTTGTTCAATCTCTCAAGGTTTGTGATATTTGCAGCAAAATCCTTAATTAGCAGTGATGAAGTATTACTTGCGATAATGGTGTGTCCTGGACACATTGCATCAAGCATCTTAAAAAGCTTTCTTTTTTCCGTAATGTCTTCAACAATCGCCTCTGTAACAAAATCAGCACTTGCTACTGTTTCGTGCAAGTCGGTTGTGACAGATATCCGTGAAAGCACACCCTTTATCTCGGCTCCCTGGATGAGATTCCTTTCTGCATAAAGTTCCAGAATGTCTCTCACCTGCTCCAGTGCAGCATCAAGAATTGTGTCGCTAACATCATTTAGAATTACTTGATAGCCCCCTAAGGCGTAGGTAAGAGCAAGACCATGGCCCATAATGCCAGCACCGATGACAGAGATATTCCGCATCTCTTCCAGTTTCATCATCAGCAAATCTCCTCGCGTCTAAGGTTTCTCCTCCTGCTCCCAAGGAGCAGGAGGAGTGAAAGAAGCTAGAATTTAACTTTATCTAACCCTTTGAGGCCTAGGATTTTGCGTGCCTCTTGGGGACTAGCTGGTTCTATCCCCAATTCACGTGCAATACGAACAATCTTGGCCACCTGTTCTGCATTGCTTTTCGCCATCACGCCTTTTTCCAAGTATAAATTATCCTCCAGGCCTACCCGGACATGCCCCCCCATGAGCAAGGCAGCCGTGCACATATTTGTCTGATGTTTCCCGGCAGCACAAACTGACCATTGGAAATCCCCGATAAGTTTTTTTGCATTGTTATACAGAAACAACAGGTTTTCGATTGATGGTTGGATTCCCCCTAAGATCCCCATCACAAACTGAAGATAAACCGGTTTTTCAAAAAACCCCCTGTTAATCATAAAACTTGCGTTGTTAATCATGCCCACATCATAAATTTCCATTTCAGCCTTGGTGTTGTATTTCTTAAAATATCTAGAGTAATCTTTTAAAGTCTTAAAGGTATTCGGAAAAATAAAGTCCTCTGTCATGGCTAAGTAATCTTTTTCCCAAGAATACTTAACTTCTTTTAGGCGTTCTAAAACATGAAAGAGTGCAAAGTTAATAGAACCGAAGTTGCAAGACGCTAGTTCTGGTTCAAATGTAGGCACAACTTTGATGCGCTCTTCTACACTTGCCCCGAGACGACCGCCGGTAGTGAAACAAATTATCATGTCACAGCGGGCTTTTACATAAGAAGCTACTTCCCTGAAAAGATTCATATCAGATGCCGGACGCCCGGTCTCTTCGTCTCGAACGTGAATATGTGCTACCGCCGCCCCCGCCTCGTGGGCGCGCACGGCTTCTTCTGCAATTTGTTTCGCCGTAATGGGTAAATAGGGCGACATGGTAGGGGTGTGTATGGCACCTGTGATGGCAGCAGTTATGATCCTTTTTTCCACGAGTATCCACCTCACCTTAAAATTGCATATTCAAAAGCTTGTAGCACATGAACCCTGAGAGCCTGTGTGTGTCACATTTTTTTGTTAAACCCCTTTCGTTCCTTAAGGCCATGAACTCCCATGAAAACCCTTTAAGGATAAAGCAAGGTCAAATTCCCTAAAAACCATTACCGTATGAATGTTGGTTACAGAGCCAACCAAGCAAGTCAAGTTTTCAGGTCCGGGATATCTTTATACAGGTCCAGTGCCTCCGGGTTGGCCAAGGCATCCCGGTTTTGGACAGGTTCGTTGTGGATCACTTTCTTGACGGCAAGCTCTACCTTTTTTCCGCTGATGGTGTATGGTATATCTGCCACCTGGATAATCTTGGCCGGGACGTGGCGGGGCGTGGTGTTTTCCCTGATGGTAGTCCTGATTTTTTCAATTAACTCACCTGTCAGTTCGATGCCTTCAGCCAGCTTGACGAAGAGAATAACCCGTACATCGTTATCCCAGTCTTGACCAACTACGATACTGTCCTTAACTTCAGGCAATACCTCCACCTGGCGGTAAATTTCCGCGGTGCCGATGCGTACACCACCCGGGTTTAAGGTGGCATCGGAACGGCCATAGATGATAACCCCCCCGGTCTCGGTAATTTCAATAAAATCGCCGTGGTGCCAGACTCCTGGGTAAGTTTCAAAATAGGCGCTCCTGTACTTCTTGCCGTCAGGGTCGTTCCAAAAACCGACAGGCATTGAGGGGAAGGGGGACGTACAGACCAACTCGCCCTTTTGATTGTACACGGGATTTCCTTTTTCGTCGTAGGCTTCTACTTTCATACCCAGTCCCCGGCACTGGAGCTCGCCGGCGTAAACCGGGCCCATGGGATTGCCCAGGGCAAAGCAAGATATGATATCCGTTCCCCCAGAAATGGACGAGAGACACAGGTCTTGCTTGATGTCCCGGTAAACGTACTCAAAGCTTTCCACCGAGAGGGGTGATCCGGTGGAAAGAATGGCCTTGAGGCTGCTCAAGTCATATTCCTCGCCAGGTCTCAAACCTTCTTTTTCTACCGCGGTAAGGTACTTGGCGCTGGTGCCGAACACAGTTATTTTTTCGTCCTGGGCCAGCTTAAAGAGTGTACCTGCATCAGGGTAAAAGGGCGAGCCATCGAACAGTACAATGGTTGCACCCACAGCCAGGGAACTTACCAGCCAGTTCCACATCATCCAACCACAGGTGGTGAAGTAGAAAATGGTATCATCCCGCTTGAGGTCGGAGTGAAGGATTAGTTCTTTTAGATGTTGGATGAGGGTTCCGCCGGCACCGTGCACAATACTTTTTGGTGCACCGGTCGTACCGGAGGAGTACATGATGTATACCGGGTGGTCGAAGGGCAGTTGTTCAAATTGGATTTCTTGAGTACTTTGTGTAGAAAGAAAATCCTGGTAGTAAACCGCTCCAGGTATGGCCCTTAGATCCGGTTTTTCTTCCGTATAGGGTACCACCACCACTTTCGTTATCGTAGCAATCTCCTCCTTGACCCTGGCCACCCTTTCCAGAGAATCGTGCTTCTTACCGTTGTAAAAATAGCCGTCAGCTGTAAAGAGTACTTTAGGCTCAATCTGCCCGAACCGGTCCATGACCCCGCCGAAGCCAAAGTCAGGGGAGCACGACGACCAGATGGCGCCGATGCTGGTGCTAGCAAGCATGGCGATGACGGTTTCGGGCATGTTGGGCATAAACCCGGCTACCCGGTCGCCTTTTTCCACCCCCGCTTGGCGCAGGGATGCGGCCAGGCGCGCCACCGTGTTGTACAACTCAGCATAGGTGACTCGCACCGGCCCTTGATTTTCACCCTGAAATACAATAGCGGTACGGTTGTCGCGGTAGCGAAGCAGGTTTTCGGCAAAGTTCAGCCTGGCACCCTCAAACCACTTACAATCCAGCATATCCCTCAGGTTGCTGGCCACCCGGTCATAGGTGCGGGAGGCTTTAATACCTCCGAATTCCCACATTGCGGCCCAGAATTCAGGGATCTTGTTAATCGACCAGTGGTACAGCTGGCCGTAAGATGTAAAGCTCTTGCGGTATCTCTTGTTCACGAAGTGCAGAAAACGGGCCATATTGGTATTTCTCTTGCGGCCCTCTGATGGTTCCCAAAGCGGTTTTTTCATCTCCTTTTCCTCCTTGCCACCAAAAACTACCATTGTATTTCAATGTATATAAAAACCTAGATGGATTTATGTATAATTTTTTTCAAGCGGTCACCCTGCCGCGTACGTCCGGCAGTGCCAGGGCCGCAGGAAAAGATCGCCTCGTATTTCACAAAACTGTACACCGGCGCCGGCCCGGGGAGACCTCGCTTCAGCCCCAGCAAAGAAGGGGGGCTGCTTACAGGATCACAAGTCTTGCCTTTTCACAAACAAATTGGCCGGAACCACCTCCTATAATATTCCATGGCACCCCCAGAATTCCTTCTGCAAAAATGCAAAAGGTGCCGCTTTTCCTAATTTTATGGCAACATCGGTCGACAGGTTCTCCTTGCTTTGACTGCAGCCGGTCTCAGGGCCTTTTTCCGGGCAGGTCTTGTAACGGGACGATGTTTGCCGGAGGGCCAGGGTGACAGCGATCCAGCTAAAGTGGGCGTTGAGTAGGGTCAGTTCAACCTGGGAAGGGGTCGATAAAAATACCTGCGGCCTGGTACGCCGTTTACCAGGCCGCGTGCATCATTATCCGCGTTCATCTTTGCTCATTCCCCTGTGGGCGGGAGACCAACGTGACTTTCCGGCGCCTCACCGTGGAGCCTCACATCACACATGCAGTCGTAGTAAGTGGCACAGGACCCAATATTCGTGACCCTATCGGGTGTCAAGACATTGACCCCCTTGCTGTCCCTGGCAGAGCCGCCGTGATAAATGAAAACAACATCGTCCCGAAAATCATCGTGAAGCCTTGCTTGCCCGGTTAAGCTTCCGCGGACTGAAACCACTTGGACCAGTGAGCCTTCTTGGATCCCCCTCTTGGCTGCCGCCGAGGTCGCCAGGTGAACGAGGGGCAGGGTACCGGGTTCAACTTTCTCGTAGTACTGGGAATGGATGGTCCGGAAGTGGGCCGGAGTCAAAAGATGGAAGGAATATTTTCCCCCCGGGCCGGCTGGTGGCGTCCTGTTTGTGGTACCTGGTTTCACCCTGTTCGGCACTTGCTGGCTTAGACCGGCCGCTGCCTGGAAACCTTCGGCCGGCTCCCGGTAGACCGGGAGGGGGTCGGTGCCCATCTTTACGGCCCTTTCCGAGTAAAGTTCATACTTGCCGCTCGGGGTCTTGAACTTGCGGTCAGCCCAGGGCACGTAAGGTGCCCCTGGACAGCGAAAGGACTTTCCTCTTAGGTCTTCCCGCTTGGCCCCTTCGGGCAAAAAGGGCTGGAGGAGGGTATCCAACCACTGGTCGGCCGTGCCGTAGTCTGCGCCAAAGCCCAAACGCCGTGCCAGTTCACCAAAGATTTCCCAGTCGTCCTTAGTTTGCCCCAGGGGAGGGATCGCCCTTGCGCCGTAGATAATGTAGTTGTGCCCCCAGGCGGAGAAGACATTTTCCTGTTCGAAGAAAGTAGTACACGGCAGGACTACATCCGCCATTTCTGCCGTCTCAGTCAGCACCAGGTCAATGACCACCTTGAACTCTATCGATTCCATGGCCCGCCTGACTGCGTGGGTGTCGGGCAGCTGAGCGACCGGGTTGGCCCTGGTCACGAAAAGGGCTTTGACAGGTGGGTCGGAAGCCCGCAGAATATAACGTGCGACGGCAGGCTTGGGAAACGAACGGTGGTGCTTCCTTTGATCTTCCGCCGAGATATCTGGCCTAAGATGCCGGGTGCAGTGGAAGGCGTAACTAGCACCTCCCCCCGGGACACCAATGTTTCCGGTAAGAGCAGCCAAGGCGTCAATGGTACGCACGGTCTCGGCACCGTTTTCGTACCTTTGAACCCCGTACCCCAGGAGAATGGTGCTGGGCTTGTGTGAGGCGTACCGGAGAGCCAGCTGGCGGATCGTCCCCACCGGGATACCGGTGATCCCGGCGACCCTGGAAAGGGGGTAGTCTTTTAGGAGGTGGGAAAACTCAGGAAAGCCGGTAACGTGGTTTTCGATAAAATCCTTGTCTTCCAAACCTTCCTCCACAATGACCCGCGCCATTCCCAGGGCCAGGGCCCCATCAGTCCCTGGCCGTGGCGCAATGTGCTGGTCACAGAGCCGTACAGTCCTGGTAGGGACCGGGTCGATGAGGACTACATAAGCCCCGTTTTCTCTGGCTTCTTTAAGGAAAGGTATAAGGTGGATATTGGTATGGGCAGGGTTGCGTCCCCAGATGAGGATGGTTTTCGCGTTGACGAGGTCCGATGGTTCATGGGCAATGACAGCCCCAAAATCCAGGGCCTGGGCTGTACTCCCGGCCTGGGCACAAAGGGAACCCTCGGGGAGGGTTACTCCTCCAAAAAGGTTGAAGAAGCGCTTGTCCAGGTCATGAAGCCAGCCCATACTGCCGACATCCGAGTAGTGCATCACAGACAAAGGCCCGAATTCACTCCGGTAGTGTTGGAGTTTGTCTGCCACCAGGTCAAGGGCCTCTTCCCACGCAGCCTCTTTCCAGGTCCCATCTTTCTTGATGAGGGGGGAAAGTAGCCGCTGGGGACTGTAAAGCCTTTCAAGCTCGTATCCCGCTTTCGGACAGGCGTATCCCCTGGTGACCTGGTTCTCTGGGTCCCCGCGCACACCCGTCACCCTGCCATCAGTGACTTCCACCAGCAAGGTACATGTGTCCCAGCAGTCCCTGGGACAAGCTGTCCGGATAACTTCAGTCACGGCAGTTCCCTCCTTTAGCCCCTTGGTTCGTGACCAAGGGGGCTATTCCTTCTTCAATCATGATCCTGTGTATGATCCCTCGCCCCTCTGGTCCTGCAGCATTAAAGGGTCCCTTTGGAGCACCCCTGGCGTGCAACTTTTGGTGGTGCCACCCGAGCGAGGCCCGCCGGGTACCGGCTCCAGTTTTCATGGGCCGTAGTGCCGCTTCAGGGGCGGTATGAGGCAGGAGTTACTCCTCCTACACCTTTGCCTCAAAGGCAGGAAAGCGGGCGCTCGAGGGGGAAGTTTATTTACGGGCGAACTTCCAATGAGGTGGTCTTCAATCCTTGGGCGCCACAATAATCATGGGAACTTTTTCGACCTGGAGATTTTCGAAGATAGCCCGGAGACGCCACCCCCCTTGGAAGTCAAGTAAAGGCTAGAATAATATTTTGTTGAGGCCACCGCTAAAAGTATTGTTTTGTCAGGACGGGAAATGTAATGAATAATAGCTTTGTTGTCTCGTGGAGTGGAGGAAAGGATTCGGCACTGGCGCTTCATAGGGCACAATCCGAAGGGATGCAGGTCTCTTATCTATTTACCATGTTTTCTCCTGACAGTTTTTCAAAGTCTCACCGCATACCACGTACATTGGTACAAAAACAGGCTGAAGCAATGGGCATTCCTCTCGTAGAGGGTATTGCCAGCTGGGAAACTTATGAGGATGAATTTAAGAAAATACTTTCTACACTTAAGAGGAAGGGTGTTGTCGGGTGCATCTTTGGAGATATTGACCTTGATGAACACATCGAGTGGTGCCGGAAGGTTTGTGCTGATATCGGTCTTGACGCAGTTCATCCCCTCCATGGAAGTACCCAAGAAGAGCTCTTGGACGAACTCATTGAAACTGGTTTTCAGACAGTGATCATAGTTGTAAAGCAAGATAAGCTAGGGAGTCAATACCTAGGGAAAAACCTAGATCCAGCTCTGATTAAGGAATTGGCAAACCTGGGCATTTCACCTTCAGGGGAATTCGGGGAGTACCACACCCTCGTTGTGGACGGCCCCATTTTCCATAAAACATCTCTTGAAGAACACCTGAAATCATCAAGACCCAGGATCGTGACCCAAGAAGGTTATTCTTTTTGGAATCTGGCTTGACCTTCATAAATTTATGAATTAAAAAGTCATTGGCTAAAGCGCCAAACAAGAACATTTCTACGGTGAACTTTAATCGCGATGGTGCCGTCTGACTTATTGTAGCCAGCACGGGAGATTTCTTCTGAAAAACTCAGCCCCAAGAGCAAGAATGGGCTGTCATGGACGCAACTAATATGGCGGCTGAGATCACCATTAAGAATACGCAAGGCGTGGTCCAAGAAAGGCCCTTGAGGGTACAGTCTTTAGGTGTGAGCAAACTGGAACCATCTCCTTTCCCAGGGGAAGGAAACTCGTGGTTAATGGAATTCTGGGTGTACATAGTGTAATATAGAGAAGCACCTGATCCTGTACTAACTGAATTTAGATGCTCAAAGGAGGACCGTGGAGATATGCCTCTCGTGGACGGTGGGTTTGATATTGAGTTTCCCCGGATGATAAAGGTTAAACAGAAATTTCGGGCCGATAGGATCGAAAACGTCCGGGAAACGGTTTTTGCCGAGTTGGAGCGCGACGAGATCCGGAGGTGCTTCAAAAGGGGACAGCGGATTGCCGTTACAGTAGGCAGCCGCGGGGTAGCAAGTATCGCCGAGGTTACAAGGGCGATTGTTGATAAACTTAAGGAGTTTGGCACCCAACCCTTTATTATTCCATCCATGGGAAGCCACGGCGGGGCTACCCCGGAGGGCCAGAAAGAGGTCCTGGCCAGCTACGGTGTGACTGAAGAGACCATGGGCGTATCCATCGAGGCCAGCATGGAGGTCGTCCAGCTCGGAGAAACAGAAAGCGGCACCCCAGTCTACTTCAGCAAACCTGCCTACGAAGCAGACGGTGTTGTTGTGGCCGCCCGGGTGAAAAACCATACCAACTTTCGCGGGCCCGTGGAAAGCGGCCTGATGAAGATGATGGTTATAGGACTCGGTAAGCACCGCGGGGCCACCTATGTCCACAAGCTGGGTTTCCAGCGTTTTCGGACCCTCATTCCAGAAGTCGGGCGGGCCATCATAGAACGGGCGCCCATCACCTGTGGGTTGGCCTTGGTTGAAAACGGGTACCATGAACAGATGATTATCCGTGCTGTGACTCCAGACAAAATCGAGGAAACAGATATCGAGCTCTTGAAGGTCGCCCATGAAGCAATGCCTAAAATCCTTTTCGACGAGCTTGATCTTCTTATTGTCGACGAAATCGGCAAAAACATCAGTGGTTCCGGGATGGACCCCAATGTTACCGGACGCTACTCTGAAGCTTTCATGATGCAGCTTGATCCCAAACCCCGTGTCCAAAAGATCGTAGTGCTTGGGCTTACCGAGGAAACCCACGGGAATGCCACCGGAATCGGTGATGCAGACCTGATCACCAAGGAAGTACTCAGCAAGATAGACTTCGATAAAACCAATGCAAATGTCATTACCTCCACTGTTCTTCGCGGTGGTGCCATTCCCATGGCCATGGAAAACGACCTGCAGGCCATTGTCGTTGCCCTCAAAACGTGCAACCAGGTAGAACCTCCCGACGCCAAGGTTGTTCGAATAAAAAATACCATGGAACTAGAGGAAATTGAAATATCCGAGGCCCTTTTACCGGAGGCACAAGGCAACGAGAACATCGAGATTCTAGGCAGCCTTGAACCCATGGGTTTCACGGGCAAAGGGAGATTGATTTAAAGTCAAAAACCTAGTAAGGCCCTGGTCACCTTCAGAGGAGCTTTCGTTCGGAGAGCGTGGGTAAGTTGAGCACTGATAAGAGCGAAGGTAACACAATCACCATGGTTCAAAGTACAAAGTATGAGAGGGTTTAACTGGGAAACCCGAAATTACCATGACAGGAGCAGTCTCTGATATCGGAATTGAGCCCGTGGCATCCGAGCCCCTTACGTTTCGCCAAGGGTACATAGCAAACTCCGGACTTTGGGTTTGAGTTCTCCCGGAAATCTTTGGGGGTGACTTGTGTGGTATCTTTGATGGTGTGTTCACGTTGTGGTACGGGGTATAACCTTCGGGACCTCGTTTGGCGGTGCCGGTGTGGAGGCTATCTCAGCTGTCCTTCTGTAACGGATTTTGGCAAAGAAAAAATAGGGAAGGATGAAGGCTCGTTCTGGCGGTATAGCCACGCAATTGCCGGCAGCCCCTCGGAGATCGCAGCCTATTTTGGCGAGGGTATGACCCCTTTAATTGAAAGCCGCATCATGCCCAGGGTTAGGTATAAACTGGACTTCCTTTTTCCGTCTGGTTCCTTCAAAGATAGAGGCACTGCTGTTCTGGTCAATGCCCTGAAGGCAGCCGGCATAACCCAGGTGATTGAGGACTCGTCAGGAAACGCAGGCTCTTCGATCGCCATGTACTGCGCCCGAGCAGGGATTGACGTTAAAATATACGTGCCACAGGAAACCCCGCAAGCAAAAAAAGCTCAGATCAGGGCATACGGTGGCACAGTGGTTGAAATTGAAGGAGACCGCGAGGAGACTGCCCGGCGGTCGCGACAGGATGCTAGCCGGTCCTTTTATGCCAGTCACAACTGGCAGCCGCTGTTTATCGAGGGAGTAAAAACCTTCGCCCTGGAAATCTGGGAGCAGATGAATTTTACCGTCCCCCGGTGTATCGTTATGCCGGTAGGCTACGGTAGTCTTGTTCTCGGAGCCTACAAGGCATACTTCGAACTCCTCTCTTCCGGTCAGATTTCCTCTATTCCAAGGCTGTTCGGGGTCCAGCCTCAAAATATAGCGCCTCTCTTCGGCGCATTCCAGCGACAGGAACGTGAAGTTCTGAAGCCTGTTTCGGTTCAAGGTCCTACCAAGGCCGGGGCTCTCGCTTGCAGAATGCCAGTGAGGAGCCGGGAAATCCTTAGGGCCTTCCGAGAAACAAAGGGAGCAGTAGAAATAGTCTCCGAGGAAGAGATAGATGAATCCGTCAAGGAACTGGGGTCGGAAGGCATTTTCGTCGAGCCGAGCTCAGCCGTGGCGGTGGCTGGACTCAAGAAGTTAAGGTACTCAGGTCAGATCAGGGAAGACGAAGACGTGGTGGTGCCTTTGACAGGAACGGGACTAAAGGCACTCGAACACCAGTAAAGCAGGCTGACACCACCAGGGAGAAACGCTATAGCTGGCTAGTATACTATATCCTTTATCTGAGAATCACTTACAGCATCGTTAAGCCAAAATTAAGCCCGCCGTTTCCGTGAAACTCATGCCAAATCTGGTTCGGCGGGTTTAGTCGTCCTGGAGGGAGCCACGATTTGAAAACATGCTCCCGGGCTTGAAGATTCCACGATCTGAACACGACCCCCAAATTCCTCTGCTAAACTGCGTACGTGGGTTAAGCCAATCCCCGTAGCTATTTTGCCACTCTTATGGTCAGCCTTGGTCGAGTAGCCGGGACTAAACACAACTTCCCAGTCTTCCCGTGGGATGCCCTTCCCCTCATCCAAAACCTCCACTATGATGTTGTCTTCAGCCAGCCGAGCTGAGATTTCTATTCGTCCCCGGGGGCCAGAGGCTTCCACAGCGTTAGTAACCAGGTTGTTAAGAATTGATACCCAGTTCCGATAGTGGGGTGTGGAAAAATCCTGATGAAGCCTTGTCACAAAGCGGATCTTTTTGCCTAAGTGACGGGCGTACAACTCGTTTGAGCTTTCTACCAAGGCTACTATATCGGAAAACCGCATTTCCGGTTCGAGGTCTTTCCGTTTCATAATCCGGTCAAGGCCTGTAATAATCCGTTGGTAATCTTTTTTGATCTCGTGAACGTCCTTGGC
>SESX01000069.1 GCA_004367365.1 Candidatus Acetocimmeria pyornia | reverse complement strand
CATTTTTATTTTTAAATTTGTTGATTTATCAAGGTTTATCAAAGGTCAAGTGTCAAAGTCGAGAGCCTGTCCCCGGCGGGAGCCACCACTGAAGCCGCCAGCTTCTTTCCCATTTATTTTTCTATCCAGGCTTTATCCAAGCTCGGTTTGAAAAACGGATCAAGTTCTAGATCTCGCACTTCTTTACGGGTGGCATACAGAGACACATCGTGGTAAACCGGACAGAGCGGCACGTCTTTCGCCACCAAGTGCTGCAGGTCACGGTAGTACTGCTGTCTCCTGGCTAGATCCTGCTCAGCAGCAGCCTTTTCCACCAGCTTATCTGCTGCGGGATTGCTGTACCCGATGCCACGACATATGTTCATCTGCCCCTGGGAATGGATCCAACGGCCGAAGAAGAAGTCCGGGTCACCGGTCATTAAAGTGTATGGCGTGAGCGTCATGTCAAACTCACCATGTTTTAAGGCCTCCTTCCATGCTCCCATCTCCAGTATCTTCAACTCTACCTCAAAACCGAGATCTTTGAGCTCTGACTGCAGTGTCTCCGCAATAGGTTTATACGGCCAGCGGTTGGCCAAAGCCGAATTGATGACAAAAACTATTTTGTGCGGCGTGCCGACCGTCAATGGTGCGGCCAGTTCCCGGGCCTTATTTTTATCCGTTGTCCATAACCCTTCAACTACCCACGTTCTGGCCTGAGGAGTAAAAATGGTATCCGCTGGTTCACCATAACCATCAAGTATTTCTCTGACTAGTTGTGAGCGATCCAGCAAAAGGCTTACCGCTTGGCGCAGGCGTTGGTCATTAAAAGGCTGTTTTTTGTTATTGAAGAGGATGTAATGGGTCGTGGTCACCTGCTGGGACAGCAAAACCAGATTGTCGTCTTCTTTGATAGCGGAAGCTTGTTCCGGCAGGATACCACCTACATCAGCCACTGCCTGAATTTCTCCAGTCTTTAAAGCAGCTAGACGGGTGGAAGGGTCGGGTATAACTTTAAAAGTAACTTTTTCCAGTTTGGGTTTGCCTTTCCAGTAGTCGTTATTACAAGTTACCACTAGAGCTTCGCCCTTCTTGTATTCGGCAAATTTAAAGGGTCCTGTACCGTAGGGGTTAATAATCTTCCCTTCAGCATCAAAACTCTGCGGGCTGAATATAGGACAGCCATGGTAGGCTACCTTTGCCGGGAAAGCTGGCTCGGGCTTACTAAAGGTGAATTTTACTTCATACTCGCTCACGGCTTCCACATCTACCAGGTGCATAAATGTACCATAACTATCAAACTTAGGGTGTTTTTTAAACCGCTTTACGCTCTTTACCACCGCTTCAGCATTCAGCGGTGTACCGTCATGAAACTTGACGCCACGGCGCAGGTAAACTGTCCATGTTTTGTTTGCAGTATCTGGGATAAGTTTTTCAGCCAACTGCGGCATGGGCTCCATGTTTTCGTTGAGATAAGTGAGGCTTTCCCATACACCCGTACTGCCGTGGACAAAAACACTGCGTTCCGGACCGTAATAAAAATCCCGCCCAACCCCTATTACCAGTTCCTGCGTTCCCGTCTGTAAATGATCCTCAGCACCGCAGCCGGTAACAAACAAGCAAACCATCACAAAAAGTATTAAAAACAGGAATACAGCAGATTTTTTGCAACGCAAGACTCAACACTCCTTTCAGTTTGATTATCACATGGTTATGTTTACTGACCAGAGAAGCATGCCCAGACGTACTCTGTACTTTTCTCTAAAGGTTCCTTTAACGGAGTGTTTTTCCACGTAACTGGCGATTAACTTTTTAATTTTCGTGGTAATTTCTGTATATGACCAGAACAGGTCCTGTAAGCTGGACACTGCCTCTCCCACAGACATTTCCTCGTCCCATTCATCCACCCATACGTGTAAAGAAGGGCAGTACCCTGTCACGTACAGGTAGTTGAGGGGATAGATAATGTTGTGCCCCGGCAGGGGCATTTCCCTGCCGAAAATCAGCCGCCACAATTCCTCCCGGGCCGGACTCAAACGCCGACCGGCGAAATCACACAGGAAACACCACTTGCGGGAACAAGCCATCATTTTCTCGAGTGTCTCCACATCCCGCACTCCAGGTGTGAGGGAAGCAAAGACCAGGTCGAACTTGGCAGCCAGCCCTTCAGTTGCCAGGTCAATCTTTTCCCATTCCCGGTCCAAAAACCTGACATTCGACAGCCCTTCTGCTTCTACCCGCTTTTTAAGCACTTCCAGCATGGCCGAAGCTGGCTCCAGAGCTACCACCTTTGCCACCCGGTGGGCTAAAGGAACGGTGAAAACCCCCACCCCAGCACCAATATCTAATACCTCCATTTCCGAATTTAAAACACCTTGCTGTTCCAGCCAGGCCAACACCCTGTTCACACGCTTTCTGGTGTGCTCTTGGCCCGCCCAGCGCGCAAACCGCCCGGCCAGACGGTTCCAGTAATCCAGGGGTGCCACCTCACGACGGCGGCGGGCGGACAACGAATCTTTGCGTGCCTCTACCCACATCTCCCGCCAAAAACGAGGTTCTTCGAGTTGGGACAGTAAAAAAGATACATTTGTCTCCTCGCCCCGGTGCCGTTCGTTCATCTACATCCCTCCCAAAAACCACGGAAGCCTTCCCTTACTCCGGCAGGGCAAAAGACCTCCGTGGTTTGATTTCCACCATAGTCTTTAGTTTTTAGTTAGTCTTTAGTCCATAGTTTGCTGTCTGGTAAGGTGCGGGCACGCCGCCGGTTTTCCGGCCGCAGGCAGAAGAGATAGTCTTTAAACTACCAATTCCACACGGGTTTGTCAACGCACCGGCTTTCAGCTGCAGCCGGAAGTGGTGAAATGTCGTTTGCGCCCGGCGATGCGCGCTGCAGCCGTCCCCCTTCAAGAGAGGGCCAATGCGCCCCTCCAGAGTATCTACGCCGGAATTTCTGGCGGCATCCGTAACGTCGCCCACCACCCGGACACCTTTCCAGGCAATTACCCCCGGTCCGCACTTCTCCACCGGCTGTGTGGCCTTTCGGCTTTCCGCCGGTGTAGGGGCAACCCTCTCAAGCCAGGCCATTAATGCTACATAAAGGTCCTCGCTGTAGGGGCGCAGAAAGCTGGCAAAAGAATGCCGCTCGCGAACCCTGGTTTCCGGATCGGAAGCCGCTACCTGAAAACTGTGGTCGGCATGAGGGATTATGATGCGGGTGACATCGCCGTTGCCGGCCTCTTTCATTATCTGTTCGGCCCGCGCTGCGTCCTCCGGCGGCACATTCATATCCTGCTCCCCGTGGAGAATCAGTGCCGGAGCAGTGATATAGCGGAACTGCTCGTCCGGTGGCTCCCGCAACTCTTCCCGCATCCTGGCAAGCGGGATCACCCGCATCCGGTTCCCGTATTTCAACAGGTAACTCTCTTCCCCCCGCCGGGCAGCCGCAATCATATCTTTGTAATGCTTCCCCAAAGCCAGGGCGAAAGGGGCCCTCTCTTTCGCCCAGCGCAGGTTTGCCTTACTCGTTGAGGCGTACTCGAGTAAACGGCCGTAGTTGTAAGCATAAAGATTTTCAATGGAACTGCACAGAGCCCCCAGGAAGACATAAGCATCGGCAACAACGCCCTTTTTGTCTGCCAGACAGGCCACGTAAGCTCCGGCGCTTTCTCCCGCCACTATCACGCGTGCTACCTTTGGGTGCTGGCGGGCAAAGCGCATCACGGCAATCAAATCAGCCGTCTCGTCTTCGTTAGTTGTAGGGCGCGGCCCCGGCGGAGTACCGCCGTAACCGCGCTTGTCCCACCTAATCGAGGCATAGCCGGCCGCCGCCAGTCTCTCAGCCAGCCGCTTTAGGGCATCCCGCCAGGGGACAGGTCGGTCGGCCTGGACCATCATCCCGTCGCGAGTGTGAGACATAGTTCCTCCCGCCAGAACTACACAAGGAAACGGGCCCTTACCGGTAGGAAGAAGCAGCGTGCCCGCAAGCGTCACACCGTCAGAGGGAATATTTACTTCTATCGCACATGGCTCCGTTAGCATCTCTTTTTCCATTGCCGTACCACTCCTCACCGGGCAATGTAAACGCTATCCCAGCGCGTATTGACATCTGCCGGATGCGGAGCCAGACCTCCTACTTTATCCTGCGCAGCATAAACATTAAACAGAGAGGCAATAGGGATCACCGTCGTTTCTTCATCTATCAGCACATGCATAGCTTCTGCCATCAGTCGTGCAGCTTCTCGGATATCCGGGTTATTCCGGGCTTCATCAACCAGACGATCAAACTTCTCTCCAGGCCAGAACGGCTTGTTGTAATTAGCCCCCTGATACCCCCTGCTGTGGTACAAGAGTTCCGGCAGGAAAGTGGGATCGCCGTTATTCTGGTTCCCTCGCTCCAGCCACAGATCTCCTTCACCCTTTTTCAGTTTGTCGTAATAGAGCCCGCTATCCGCGACCTCCACCAATTTAACAGCGATACCGACTTCTTTGAGCTGCTGCTGCAAGACTTCCGGCAGCGGTTTTAGCACACTGGCAGAAGGAAAACCAGAAACAAGGGTAAGTTCCAGTCGCCGCCCGTTCTTAACCCTGATGCCGTCAGGACCGGGTCGCCAACCGGCTTGCTCCAGCAATTTTCTGGCCTTTTCCGGCTCGTAGGTAAATCCTTTAACCAAATCCTTATATTCCCTTAAGATCCCATGAGGAATCACGGTCTGGTTGCTTTCTGCATTACCCTCCCATACCTTTTCGATAATTGCCTTCCGGTCAATGGCCCACCCAACAGCCTGCCGTACCCTCTTATCCTGCAAAATATCGTAAGGATGCTTTCCGTTGACCATTAGGGAAAGGGCTACATAGGGCCCCATCGGCGCAGTTAACAGGTTAATCCCTTCCATTGCCTTGATTTGCCCTATCATCTCCCGGGGGATCTCCTTGATTACATCTATCTCTCCCGCCTGAAGGGCCAGCAAGCGGCTGTTGTGGTCGGGAATGTACTTAAAGACGATCTTGCTCACTTTAGGCGGTGTACCCCAGTAGTTGGGGTTGCACTCTACTACCAGTTCTTTGTCCTTCTCGTAGCTTACAAAGCGGAACGGTCCGGTACCGGTGGGATTTTTGGTATGGTCCACCCCGGGCACCCTGATGCCGTACAGCGGATGAGCCAGGATTTCCGGCACTCGCATGTTGGGCTCAGAGGTAACAATATCCACCGTGTAATCGTCAACTATCTTCACGGAACCTTCCTTTATCTTCAAAATAGATTTTCCGGAGGGACGAATAGCCTTTTCCAGAGTGTACCTGACTGCTTCAGCAGTAAACTCCTGGCCGTTATGGAATTTTACTCCTTTTCTTAGATAAAACCGCCAGGTATTGTTGCCCATGTACTCCCACTTGGTAGCTAAAAGCGGCTCTACCTGATAATCAGCATTAAGCTTAACCAGGCTCTCGTAAAAGTTAGCGTTTGGCGAGAGAATACCTACTTCTCCATATTTTAGCTTATTATTATCTGCACCAATACCCACTACAAGCTCTTGTGCGGAAAGATTTGCCTCCTGCTTCTGGCCGCAGCCAAACAATACGGCTGCTGCCAGGATTATTACAAGCAAAACATACCCGCTTTTTTTGAAATTTTTCATAAATTAACCCCCTTTGTTGCTGTAATCATGTAAAAATCATCGTCAGATTGGCTTACTTTATTCCTACCTCCGGCTGCAGCAGGTAAAACTCGGAAGGATGGACGGTATAGCCCGTTATTTTTTCACTGACGCCGACGGTGATTTTGGGATAAACCAGAAACACCGCCGGAGCCTGGGCCAGTATTACTTCCTGAGCTTTGCGCGCCAGCTCACAGCGCCGGTTAACATCAAACGACTCGCCGAGAAGATCGATCAACTTATCAGCCTCAGGATTGGAAAACATATTGAAATTAGATGGTCCACCGGTCCTGAATACCAGGTTCAGGAAATAGTAAGGGTCGCCCGTAGGAGCGGTGTTTATACTATAAATTGCCATGTCATAATCTCCGGATTTCAAGATTTTAGTGACGCTTTCCACAACCTGTATTTTTACAGCAATTCCCACTTCCGCTAGCTGGGCCTGGACGGCCTCCGCAATGACCGGTAATTCCGGACGCTTCTTGTAAGTATACAGCGTCAGTGCGAGTTTTTCCCCGTCTTTCTCCCTGATGTTGTCCTTGCCCATCTTCCAGCCCGCTTTTTCGAGAAGCTCCCGAGCCTGCTCCGGGTTATAGTCATAACCTGCTAAGCTTGCGCTCCCAAAAGGAAGTACCGACGGGAACGGGCCCACGGCCGCTATTGCCCCCCCGTGCATAACATCCTCAGCCAGCGCTTCCCTGTTTACGGCCATATTAATGGCACGGCGCACATTCAGATCATCAAGGGGAGAACGGGTAAGGTTGAGAAAGATCATGTGCACTCTCAGGGAAGAATTGGAAAGCACCCGCAAACCCGGGGTTTCAGAAATTGCAGGTATATCAGCGACGGGAATACCTTTAGCAATCTGAACATCGCCGGACTGCAGCGCCATTGCCCTGCTCATGCCGTCAGGTACAAATTTAAAAGTAACCCGCTGGAGCCGGGGTGGCGTACCCCAGTAATGGGGATTCTTCTCCACGACAACATGAACATCTTTCTGGTAATCCTGCAGCTTATACGGGCCGGTCAAAACCGGTTGTAACGCAAAATCGTCTCCCATCCTGTTCGCTTCCCGGGCATTTACTACCACGGTCATCGGGTCGGCCAGGTAATTAGGCAGCGCCGGATTGGGTTCGGTGGTTTGAATGATTAGTTTGTTATCCCGGGCTGTTATAGTTCTAATTTTTAACAAACCGGGAGCTCGTTCATTCAACCTCAGACAGCGTTCGAGAGAAGCCTTGACTGCTTGAGCATCCACAGGATCACCATTATGGAATTTTACATTTTCACGGAGTTCCACTTCCCAGGATAGCTCGTCAATCTGGCGCCAGGATTTAGCCAGCCAGGGTTCCAGCTTCATCTCTTCATTTAACCTCACAAGGGTTTCACCCATGCCGCTTTTCACGATGAACCAGCCGTTCCAGGACCGGGCCGGGTCCAGGTTGCCGGGCTGAAAGACAAGCGCTACCTTGATTTCAGCCGGCGGTTCTGCCGCTCGTTCTGTTTGGCCGCAGCCCGCCAGTATCCCCATGATTAGAAAACCAACCAGAAGCAAAATACCGGTACGCCATTTTTTCATGCTGCACCTCTCCCTTCTTAATCATCTGAATTGATTTTTTTCCCTTTACTCCCTAAACTCTGATCGCCGCTGGCCGGTTGCCGCAAAATCTTTTCCATGTGGACCGTCCCAAGGGCTTTATCTCCGTAACCGGTTATTTGATATCCGTTATGAAGCCAAAACTCCAGAGCCCCGGGTACGGTCTTCTGCGTGTGAAGGTAAACCTTTTCATACCCTCTTTCTCTACAGAATTTCTCTGCTTTTACGACCAGGTATGAACCCAGTCCTTTCCGTCGCTGTTTTTTATCAACATAACATCTGGTAAATTCCGCCGTGGTATCCTCGCTGTACCGGTCCCGGAAGAAGTCACGTTCAAAGGCTCTGATACCGAAAGTACCTAATATTTCCCTGGAGAGGCTTCCGAGGGCCAGAAAGAGAACATTCCTTTTGGGTTTTATGTAAACCTCATCGAGATGGTCCAGGTCATAGTGCCATACCGGGTTATAGCAGTAACCAAAGTCTTCTGTAATAACTGTAAAGATGAATTTCCTTATTTGCGGGATAAGTGAGGAATCGGCCGCGGTAAAAATAATGTTCTCATTAACATTCATGAACCTAACCCCCTATCCGAATATCAAATTTTTACATAATGACAGGCCACCACATGGCCGTCCGCGACAGTCTCCAGCGGCGGCTCTTCGGTCCGGCACTTTTCTGCTGCCGCGGGACAGCGGGGATGAAAGCGGCACCCGGCCGGCGGATTAAGCGGGTCGGGCGGTTCCCCCTTAACGATAACCTTCCGCTCGCCCCTCCGCCGCGGATCGGCCACCGGAACCGCGGCCAGCAGGGCCCGCGTATAGGGATGACGGGCCTTCTGCACCAGGTCCTGGCTCCTGATCACCTCTACGATTTTACCCAGGTACATCACCGCCACCCGCTCGCTGATATAACTTACCGCCGCTAGATCGTGCGAGATGAAAAGGTAGGACAGGCCGAACTGCGTTTTCAAATTTCGCAGCAGGTTCAAGATCTGCGCCTGAATGGAAACATCCAGGCTGGAAACCGGCTCATCACAGACAATAAGCTGGGGGTGAAGGGCCAGCGCCCGGGCAATGTTAATGCGCTGCCGCTGCCCCCCGCTGAACTCATGCGGGTACCTGGAAACGTGTTCGGGCTTAAGACCGACTATTTCCAGCAGTTCCTGCACCCTTCTCCTTTGCTCTTTTCTCGTCCCTATCCTGAAATTGGCCAGGGGCTCACCGATAATCGACCCTACGGTCCGGCGCGGGTTAAGCGAAGAGTACGAATCCTGGAAGATGATCTGGATTTTCTGCCGCAGCTCCCTCAGCTTCTTACCCGACAAAGCGGTAATATCAAGATTATTGAAAAAGATCCTTCCCGCCGTAGGCTCCTCCAACCTTACAATCAACCGCCCCAGGGTACTCTTGCCACAGCCACTTTCGCCGACAAGCCCGAGCGTTTCTCCAGCGGCCAGCGAAAAAGATACCCCGTCCACCGCCCGCACCTTTTCCTTCCCCCGCGCGAAGAAGCCGGCTCCTGCCGGGTAGTGTTTCACCAGGTCCGTCACCTTCAAAAGACTCATACCAGTCCTACCTCCGCCGGGCGGCCGCCGGCCGCGTAGTGACAGGCCACATAGTGACCGGGAGCAACCGCCTTCAGGAAAGGCTTCCTTCCCGTACACTTCCTGCCTGCCTGCGGGCAGCGGGGCCTGAAAGCACACCGGTCGGGTAAGTCGAGAAGGCTGGGCGGCTGCCCCCGGATGGGTTCAAGAACCTTGCCATCCTTACCGAGACGCGGGATAGAATGAAGAAGCGCTACGGTATAGGGGTGGCCGGGATTTTCAAAAATATCCAGCACGGGACCGTATTCCACAATAGAACCCGCATACATCACGGCCACGTCATCAGCCATTTCGGCAACAATACCAAGGTCGTGCGTGATAAGAATAATCCCGGTATTGAACGCGCTTTTCAGGCGGGTAAGTTCTTCCAGGATCTGCGCCTGAACGGTGACATCCAGGGCGGTGGTGGGTTCGTCGGCAATCAAAACTTTAGGGTTTAAGGAAAGACCTATAGCCATCATCACCCGCTGCCGCTGTCCCCCGGAAAGCTGGAAGGGATAGCGGTGAAAAAGCTTTTCCGGATGCGGCAGGCCCACCTTGGCCAGAAGTTCCAGTGCCCTTTGACGGGCCTTTGCTTTAGAAACCGCCCGGTGCGCAAGAATGGTTTCCGTGATCTGGGTACCGATCGTCAGAACGGGGTTCAGCGACGTCATCGGGTCCTGAAAAACAAGGGCGATCTCCTTCCCGCGCACCTGGCGCAGCTGCTCTTTGGAAAGAGCGAGCAGGTTAACCCCGTTTAACCAAACTTCTCCGCTGACAATTTTCCCCGGTGGCTCCACCATTCCCAAAAGAGAGAGCGCCATAACACTTTTCCCGCAGCCGCTCTCCCCGACCACTCCCAGAACCTGCCTGGCCCTGACGGCAAAACTGACCCCGTTAACGGCCTTCACCACACCGTGCGGGGTGACAAAATGGGTATACAGGTCGTTTACTCTCAGGACGATATCGCCGGGCATTTGCTCCCCTCCCTATCTATAGTCCTACCGCCACCGGAGAGCGGCTCCCTGTGCTTAGGGCCGCACGCCGGTCCTACCTTCTCAGCGTCCCCTGCGGGTCCAGGGCATCGCGCAAGCCGTCTCCCAGCAAATTAAAGGCCAGGACAACCGTCATGATAGCCAGACCGGGGTAGATCATCAGCTGCGGGGCCACCTGCATGTAAGGCCTGCCGTCGTTGAGCATGGCTCCCCACTCCGGAGTAGGCGGCTGGGCCCCTAGACCCAAAAAGGATAACCCCGCAATGGCAAGAATAAGGCTACCCATATCCAGGGTGGCCAGAACAATGACCGGAGAAAGTACATGGGGCAGGATATGGCGCACAATAATGCCAAAGTGGGAGGTGCCGCTGCTCCTGGCCGCCAGCACGAATTCCTTCTCCTTAATGGAAAGGACGATACCGCGAATAACCCGGGCGTAACCGACCCACCACACCGATGCGATGGCAATCATCACGTTCAATAAACCCGGCCCCAGCATGCCGGCAATAACCAGTGCCAGAATAAGGCCCGGAAAAGCAAGCAAAACATCAATAATGCGCATGATTAAGTTATCTACCCACCCTCCCACGTAACCCGCAGCGGTACCAACCGGAATGCTTATGAGCATGATGGTCGCCAAAGCAATGGCTGCCGTACTCAAAGAAACCCGGGTCCCGTAAATGAGGCGCGAAAGAAGGCAGCGCCCCAGGTGGTCGGTACCCAGAGGATACGCTGCCGAAGGAGGCGCTAGTTTCTGGGTAAGCACCACCTTTTCGGGGTCATTGGGTGCCAGGTATGGTGCCAGAAAGCCCACGGCCACCATAACGGCAATAACGGCCAGACCCAACAGAGCCAACTTGTCCCCCTTCAACCTTTGCAGCGCCGGTCCTACCAGCCCCTCAGCACTTTCCGGGTGCTGACCCGGCTTTTCCCGCACGATCCTTCCGGCCGGAAAACCGTGTTTTTTCCGCAGGCCGCCGTTCACTCCCCAGCGCCCCTTTCCAAGCGAATGCGCGGATCCAGAAAAACATAAGAAATATCAACGAGCAGGTTGACCAATACAAAAACTATCGCCACAAACAGGGCATAGCCCTGGATGACAGGGTAATCTCTGTTAAAAATAGCCTCCACTACAAACTTACCTACCCCCGGCCATGCAAAAATGGTTTCCACGATAACCGTCCCCCCCAGCAGGTGACCAAGGCTCATACCGAAAAGGGTTACTACCGGAAGAAGAGCGTTTTTCAGGGCATGCCGCCCTATCACCCACCTTTCTTTCAAACCCTTGGCCCGGGCCACCTTGATATACTCCTGCCCAAATACGTCAAGCATACTGGCCCGCAAAATACGAGTATAGACAGCAGCCATACCAAAACCCAGAGTTACCGCCGGAAGCACCAGATGTCTTAACCCGCCCCGCCCCATCACCGGAAAAATCCCCCAAACCACGGCCAGGAAGTAAATAAGCATAAGCCCTTTCCAAAAACTAGGCAGCGAAGCTCCCACAAGGGCACAAATTCGGCTGAAGTGATCTATAAATGTGTGCCGGTACAGGGCCGATAGTATCCCTGCCGGTACGGCCAGCAAAACCATGACCACCATCGCCGCCAGGGTCAGTTCCAGGGTAGCAGGAAAGCGCGCCCAAAGCTCCTGTGTTACCGGCATACCGGTGCGAAAGGACGTGCCCAGGTCAAAATGCAGAACATTCCACAACCAGCGCAGGTACTGCACATAAACCGGATCATTGAGACCGAGTTCTTCGCGCAGAGCCTCCACAGCTTCGCGCGTAGGTTCCACGCCGCCGGCCCGCAGGATAATTTCAGCCGGATCCCCGGGAGCCAGGTTAATCAGTCCGAAGGTAATGAGGGAAACTCCCAGCATTACCGGCAGAAGATAAAGTAAACGTTTGCAAAGATAACGCTTCACCATCAACCACTCCCAGACTACCGAAAACCATAAAAAACCCCCGCTTTCTTCACCGAGCGTAAGGCCTTCATGGCCGGTTCTTTCCCGAAAACAAACAAAAAACCATGAAAGTCAGTCATCCTTTCACAGGATGATACAACCTTCATGGTTGTAATGATTCCGTTTTTTTGTTTTCACTTTTTATTCGCGTCACACAATATTATGACAAATTGTTTAAAATTTGTCAAGCCTCACTTTGCTTTTTCTTTGTAGAAAGGCCAGAGTTTCGTTCACAGAAAATGAAAAAATTAAAAAAAATATTGAAAAGGGTGGGTATCCCTGGGGTATTATTGATATGGAAACAAAACCTCAA
>SESX01000068.1 GCA_004367365.1 Candidatus Acetocimmeria pyornia | reverse complement strand
CATTTTCGTAGAAGTGCTCCATGCCGCCACCAGCGGCGGCACCACGGGGGATGAAAATGCAAGGGTGGAACCAGCATTTTCGTAGAAGTCGCCAGGCGGATCCTGCCGGTTGGTGAGGACCTCAGGAAACTAGATGTTCTTTTGAGGAGGGGTATCAATGGAAACCGAGAAGGGTGCCAAGACTTTTTACCTGACTACACCCATCTACTACCCGAGTGATAACCTGCATATCGGTCATGCTTACACCACGGTGGCGGCTGACGCCATTGCCCGGTTCAAGCGGCTCCAGGGTTGCGATGTTTTTTTCCTGACGGGTACCGATGAACACGGGCAAAAGATCGAGCGAAAAGCCCGGGAACAAGGGAAAGAACCGGCAGAGTTTATTGAGCCGATCGTGGAGGGGATCAAGGACCTCTGGAGATTACTGCGTATTTCTTACGACGACTTCATTCGCACCACCGAACAGCGTCACAAAGAGATCGTTCAACGCATTTTCGCCCGGCTGTATGACCAGGGTGACATTTACAAATCGAAATACGAGGGATGGTACTGCACGCCATGTGAAACCTACTGGACGGACTCAAAGCTTGAAGGAAAGAAATGCCCGGATTGTGGCCGGGAGGTAGAATGGGTCAAGGAGGAAGCTTACTTCCTGAGGTTGTCCAAGTACGCCGACCGGATGCTCAAGTATATCGAAGACAACCCGGGCTTTATTCAGCCTGAATCCAGGCGAAACGAAATGGTAAGCTTTATCAAGAGCGGCCTGGAAGACCTTTGTGTTTCCCGAACCACCCTGGATTGGGGTATCCCGGTGCCCTTTGACCCCGGCCACGTGATCTACGTCTGGTTTGATGCTGTCAGCAACTACATTACGGCCTTGGGATACCCGGACAAGGACCGGTTTCTCCGGTACTGGCCAGCTGACCTTCACCTGGTAGGCAAGGAGATCGTGAGGTTTCACACCATAATCTGGCCCATTATGCTCATGGCTCTAGGGGTACCGTTGCCGAAAAGGGTTTTCGGCCACGGCTGGATGGTACTTGAGAGCGGCAAGATGTCCAAGTCCAAGGGAAATGTCATTGATCCCAGGGTCCTGGTGGACAAGTACGGGCTTGATGCTGTCCGGTACTTTTTGCTCCGTGAAATTCCTTTCGGGGCCGATGGCTTTTACTCGGAAGAAGCCCTCATCAACCGTATCAACGTGGACCTCGCTAATGACCTGGGTAACCTTCTCAGCAGGACGACAGCGATGATCGAAAAGTATACCTGCAGCCAGGTCCCTGAGCCGGGCCCGGAGGGTCCCGAAGATGCGGTCTTAAAGGAAACAGCTCGGAAGGCCATCGCCGGCCTGGAGCGTTCCATGGAGCGCCTTCAATTGAGTAATGCCTTGGCATCTATCTTTCAACTTGTCAACCAGTCCAATCGTTATATTGAGGAGACAAGCCCGTGGGACCTTCACAAGGAAGGCCAGTCTGAACGCCTGGCCACCGTACTTTACAACCTGGTTGAATCCCTTCGGATTACAGCTGTTGCACTGACTCCCTTCCTCATGGAAACCCCGGGGAAAATCTGGCAGCAGTTGGGTTTGAAAGGGGATGTTCGCCAACAGACCTGGCAAGACCTCGAGTGGGGTGGTACCCAGGCTGGGATTAAGATCTGCCGCGGGGAACCCATCTTTCCGCGCATCCTCAACCAAGAACAGAAGACAGGACAAAAGGGCAAGGCTCAAAAAGTGGGAAAACCTAGGCCGGAAGAAGCGGGAAACACGATTACCATTGACCGTTTTCAAGAGGTGGACATGAGGCTGGTTAAGATCCTCGAAGCCGAACCAGTACAAGGAACCGACCGCCTCTTGAAACTAAGGGTAGACCTTGGTGAGGAGACACGCCAGGTGGTGGCGGGAATCGCTCAGCACTACTCCCCGGAAGAACTGATCGGGAAAATGGTCGTGCTGGTTGCCAACCTCCAGCCTGTCAGGATCCGTGGGGTGGAGTCCCAGGGCATGATCCTTGCTGCTACCAAGGGCGCGGCTCTCTCCCTCCTAACGGTTGACAGGGACCTGGAAAGGGGTGCCAGGATCAAATAAATTCGGCAGTCAAGGAACCTGGCTCAGGGGGGACTCGTTGTTGATCGATACCCATACCCATTTGGATTTTGAACACTACCGTCAGGATCGCGACCAGGTGATCGAAGCGGCCAGGGAGGCCGGGGTTACTGCCCTCATTGACGTTGGTATTGACCTCAAGACCTCAGAACGCGCCCTGGCATTATCCCGCCGCAGAAAGGGGATTTACGCCACTGTCGGTGTTCACCCCCACCATGCTCAAGATGCAGACGAAAAGGTGTTCGAACGGCTGCGGCAGCTTGCCCTGGATCCTGCGCACCACGTGGTTGCCATTGGGGAGATCGGTCTTGACTTTTACCGCAACCTATCCCCACGCGCCCAGCAGGAACACGCTTTCCGTCGGCAGATCGACCTGGCTAAACAGTGCCGTTTACCGGTGGTGGTGCACGACCGTGAGGCCCACCAGGAGGTTCTCAGGATCCTCGAAGAGGAAGGAGCAGATGAAACCGGAGGGGTCCTGCACTGTTTTTCAGGGGACATGGAGGTGGCAAGGAGGGCCCTCAAGCTGGGGTTTTACCTGTCCTTCGCCGGACCAGTAACCTACCGGAAGTCCAGTGAGCTGCGGAGGGTGGCCAGAATGGTTCCCTCTGACCGGCTCCTGGTGGAAACCGATTGCCCTTTTTTGGCGCCTGAACCCTTCAGGGGGAAGAGGAATGAACCTGCTTTCTTGGCACGGGTGGTAGAAACCATTGCTGAAGTCAGGGGGGTTGCCCGGCACCGGCTGGAGGAATTGACCACAGTGAACGCCCGGCTTCTCTTCGGGATTTACGATGAACTTTAAAGAGTGCCTTTATTGCCAGGTGAAGGGCGGGCGGTGGAGGCCACGGAGGGATGCTGTTGTCCGCTAAACTCACCTCTCCCAGGGTGCTGCAGGACCTTCTGCGGCGCCATGACTTTCGGGTAAAAAAAAAGCTGGGCCAGAATTTCCTGGTGGATGCCAACATTTTGGACAAGATCATCAGGTCCCTCGCTCCCGCTGGTGAACACCGGGTGCTGGAGATCGGCCCTGGGGTGGGGACACTGACTCGGGTTCTGGCCCGAAAAGCGAACCACGTGGTGGCCCTTGAGCTAGACCTGGAGCTTTTTCCTGTTCTCGAGGAAACCCTCCGGGGCTGCAGCAACATCACCCTGGTCCACGGCGATGCGGCGAAAACAGACCTGGGCCGCCTCATGGAAACTGCTCCAGGAGCCGGACCTGTTGTCGTGGTCGGGAACCTTCCCTACTACGCCACCACGCCCATCATCTTCAATTTCTTGGGTGGGAGTTTGAGCTGGGAGCGAGCAGTATTCATGGTTCAAAAAGAGGTGGCCCAGAGGATGGTGGCCCGGCCTGGTACCAAGGAGTATGGGGCCCTCACGGTGACCATAAGCTACTACACCGAAGTGGAAACAGCTGCCGTGGTAAGTCCTGATTCCTTCTATCCCCGACCTGAGGTGGAGTCTGCCGTCATCCGTCTCGACCGGCGGGCTAAGACACCTGGGGCTTGGGTAGACCCCTTCAGTTTTTCCCAGGTGGTGCGGGCGGCTTTTGCCTACCGTCGCAAAACCCTGGAGAATGCCCTTACCCGTTACCCTGGGTTGGGTTTGAAAAAAAGCCTGGTAAGGCCGCTGCTGGTGGCGGCGGGAATTGAACCCTCCCGCCGCGGTGAAACCCTTTCCGTGGAAGAGTTTACTGAGCTGGCCTTTGCTTTGGGCCCGTTCTTACGACGAACCGCGACTGATGGCGAGGTGTGAGGGATTCATGGTATAATAAATGCAGGAAACAGTCGTGGAGAATAGGGAAAGTGGGTTTTGATCGGGCAAGGGTCTGGAAACAGAAAGGGTGCAAGACCTTGGTTTTCGTGAGCCCAACCAAAGGGAAATTGACTTTTGAAAAAATGTTTGAGGATATTGTGTCCTTCGTAAAGGAAAACCCGGAGGCAAGATACAAAATCATTATCGGCAGTGATTCCCAGACGAAGAATCACGTCTACTTTGTTACTGCTGTGATTATTCACCGGCTGGGGAAGGGTGCGCGGTATTTTTACCAGAAGAGGATGTACCGCAAGATAAACAGCCTGCGCCAAAAAATATTCTATGAAACTTCTCTGAGCCTGGGTGTGGCAAGCCGACTGGCAGGGAAACTGGCTGAAAGCGGCTACGATGACCTTAACGTCGAAATCCACCTGGACGTCAGCAAGAACGGGCAGACCAAGGAGCTGATACGTGAAATAGTGGGAATGGTGGTTGGCAGTGGTTTTGATGCCAAGATTAAGCCAGATTCCTACGGGGCCTCCAAGGTGGCTGACAAGCACACGAAGTAGCCCTAGCTCAGTAACGGGCGCGCCTGGGTCGAAAAATGGACAAATATATATCCAAGGCCTGACTGTCAGGTCTGAGGAGATTGACGGGGGAATGCCCCAGGATTCGGAGCCCTATTAGGCCTTGACAGATCCATCTGGCTTTTGGTACAATACTTCGTTCACTTGACAAAGGACCCCCTTTGGTGGTAACATAGTGAAGGAATCTTCTGCCTGTTGCCGAAGGGGGGAAGTTAAAGTAGAGATGACGAAACACGGTTACGGTAATCTGGCTGAGATCAAAAGAAACCTGGATTCCTTGGTCGGGGCAAGGATCAGGGTGAAAGCCAATAAGGGCAGGAGACGAATTGTTGAACGTGAAGGGATCCTGCAGAAAACCTACTCGAATCACTTTATCATCAGGCTTGGAGAGGCCCACTCACACCGGGTGCTTTCGTACACTTATGCAGATGTGCTGACAGAAGCGGTTAAACTAACCCCGGTCACAAAGTCAATGGTCTGAACCTGCCAACGGGGCAGGGGTAAAGAAGGCGGGAAGACGGGACACACGAAAAGTGGTCCTTTTTTTATGTGCGCTGAAAAAAACGTGCCTGCTTCACCCTGGGCCGACTTAAGTCCGTGCCGGGCCCATCCCGGGCAGAGGATGCGAGGGAGCCTCACCTAACCCACCAGAAGGGAAGCACCATTCTAGCTGCTCTTTCCCGCACCTAATGGGTGAGGTTTGCATAAGATGCCATGGAACCTATCTTATGCAAACCAGGAGGAAGATCCATGGAGGCAGTTTGCCAGGCGCTGGCGGAACACCGCAACAGGCTTCTGGCGCTGGAAAACGTGGTGGGAGTAGGGTATGGATACAAGACAGTTGGGGGAGAGAGTACAGGGGAACCGGCCATCACGGTGATGGTCAAGAAAAAACTGAGGGTGAAGTCTTTGACTTCGGGTCAGGTGGTTCCCAAGAGGCTGAACCGTGTGGCCACTGATGTGATCGAAACCGGAGAGTTCAAGCTTCTCTACCGGACTGAGCGGATGAGGCCGGCCAAACCTGGGGTCAGTATCGGCCACTACCGGGTTACGGCGGGCACCTTTGGGGCTCTTGTTAGAGATGCCAGGACCGGGGAGGTTTTGATTCTGTCTAACAACCACGTCCTGGCCAACATTACCGACGGAACTGATCATCGTGTCCGGATCGGGGATTCCATCTGGCAACCTGGAAAGTACGACGGGGGAAGCGAAGAGGACTCCATTGCCAGGCTTACACGTTTTGTACCTCTTTACCGCCCCCTTTCCCGGAACACATGTGGGATTGCCAGAAAGGTGGAGGGGTTTGTCAATTCTCTGCTGAGACTGCTCACCGGTGGCTACGAGGTCAGGTTTCTGAAGCTGGATGCAAGGGTTAACCTGGTTGACGCTGCTGTGGCGAGGCCCATCAAGGACGAGTGGGTTTCCCCGGAAATTCTCGGAATTGGAGAAGTGAAGGGTACGGTCGAGCCCGAACTGGGAATGGCGGTAAAAAAAAGCGGTCGCACCTCCGGCATCACCACCGGAGAAATCATTGTTCTTGACGCTGCCATCAAGGTGATGATGGGAGACATCGGAAGTGCCATGTTTCACGAACAGGTGGTGACAACCCCGATGGCCGAACCCGGGGATAGCGGCTCCCTGATCGTCACCGAAAACAACCAGGCCGTAGCGCTGCTGGCAGCAGGTTCGGAACAAGCAAGCTTGGGTGGTACCATCCAAAACGTAACAAGGCTTCTCAACATCAGGTTTTAGACCAGGCACGCCTCCCAGTGAGGCAGTATTAACCAGGTCCAAGCCCGGCAGGGACATCAGGTCGGGAGAGGGAGGGCCTGCTTTTTTTTGGCATAAAAACTCAGCTGCAGGGAAAAATAAGTCGGGTATTGGCGAGAAGGTGGCGAGTCTATGGGAAGATTGGCCCGGGGCAGATTGGTGATCATTGGAGGTGCGGAGGATAAAGAGGGTGACTGCATTATCCTGCGTCAGGTCGTGGACATGGCCGGTGGAAAAGAAGCCCGGCTTGTAGTTATTACCACGGCCTCTCAAAATCCGGAGAAGACAGGCCTGGAGTACGCACGTCTCTTCCGCCGCCTGGGGGCTGGTTCCACGGATATTGTGACCATTACCAACCGGGCCGAAGCCAACGATCCAGACCGGGCGGAAAGGGTGAGTCGAGCCACCGGACTCTTCTTTACTGGTGGAGACCAGCTCCGGATTACGAGCACCCTGGGAGGGACCCGGGTCGATGACTGCCTGCACCGTGCCTATGAAAACGGGGCCGTAGTTGCCGGAACCAGTGCCGGGGCGTCAGCCATGAGTAACACCATGATTGTCGAAGGGATCAATGAAGATGCCCCAAAAAAGTGTACCACGAAAATGTCGCCCGGGCTCGGTTTGCTGGAAGAGGTGGTCATCGACCAGCACTTTGCGCAGAGGGGGAGGATCGGTCGGCTCCTCAGCGCCCTAGCCCAGAATCCCTACATCCTGGCGGTAGGTATTGACGAGGACACGGCCATGATCGTTACCCCCGACGACAGGTTTCAGGTTATCGGGTCCCAGACCGTAACGGTCCTGGATGGGAGAAAGATCGGGTACTCCAATGCTTGGGAGTTACAACCCAACGAGCCCCTGGCTTTAACCGGGGTGACCTTGCACGTCCTGCCGGCTGGTTACGGTTTTGATCTCCTGGGAAGAAAGCCTGATTGAGGACGCCCGGGATGGCTGGACCTTGCTGCTCACCAGGAGGGGTGATAACCGGGGGCTAGGAGGTCGGAGCGCATAAGTACCGGGGAAACCGGGAAAGGATATGTAAGGTGTAGGCAAGGGAAAAGAGCGAATAACCCTATGTATTGACGGCCGGGCGGCCATGAAAGGGACGGCACCAGGCGTGGGTCGCCTGTTGTCCAGGGGAGGCCTGAAGATGAGGATCCTGGAGATTCGAGCCTACGAAGGCTTGAACATTCACAGCCACAAGCCGGTGGTTGAGATGTGGCTCGACCTAGGAGAGTACAGGGAACTGGAAACCAAAGCCATCACGGGTTTTAACGACAGGCTCCTGGCCCTTTTCCCTGGGCTTTGGGAGCACCACTGTGCCCTGGGGAAGCCCGGGGGGTTTGTGGAGCGTCTTAAAGAAGGGACCCTCCTCGGCCACGTGGTTGAGCACGTGGCCTTGGAACTCCAAACCTTGGCTGGGATGAGTGTCACTTACGGGAAAACAAGGCAGAGTAAAACCCCTGGTGTGTACCGGGTGGTTGTCAGTTACCGCTCGAAGGAGGCTGGCATCAAGGCCGTGAGGGCGGCCGTTAGGCTGGTTGAGGCGGTGTTGGAAGACAAGGAATACGATCCAGAGGAAGAGGTCCGCAAAATCAAGAACGTGGCGCTCCGTACAGGGCTGGGACCTAGCACGGCTGCCATTGCCGGTGCTGCCAAGGAACGTGGGATCCCGGTACTCAGGTTGAGCGAGGAACTCAGCCTCTTGCAGCTGGGGTACGGTAAGTATCAGAAAAGGGTCCAGGCCACGGTGACCCAGGGCACAGGCTGCATTGCCGTCGACCTGGCCTGTGACAAAACGCTGACTAAGAAGATCTTGAGCGAAGCCGGTGTACCTGTCCCGGCAGGAATACTGGCCCGCACCCGAGCAGAGGCCCTGAGGGCGGCCGAGCGCCTTGGCTACCCCGTAGTGGTTAAGCCCCGGAACGGGAACCAGGGCAAGGGCGTCAGCCTTAACCTTACCTCGGAGAAAGAGGTCAACGCTGCCTTTGAACTTGCCAAGAACTACGGTGAAACAGTGATCGTAGAGAAATTTGTGCCCGGGAAACACTACCGGGTTCTGGTGGTGGGTGACCAGGTTGTTGCCGCTTCCGAGCGTATCCCCGCCCAGGTCGTGGGAGACGGGGAGCATACCATCCGGGAGCTGATTGTTCTTACCAACCAGGACCCACAACGAGGCGAAGAACATGAAAAGCCCCTCACCAAGATTAAGATTGACCCGGTGGTCCTGATGGTCCTGGCCCGGCAGAACCTCACCATGAACTACATCCCAGAAAAAGGGGAAAAAGTCCGGCTGCGGGAGAACGCTAATCTAAGCACTGGGGGAACGGCAGTTGACGTTACCGATGAAATCCACCCGGAAAACTCCTGGCTGGCCGTCAGGGCCGCCCGGTTGATTGGGTTGGATGTGGCGGGAGTGGACCTGGTGGCCCGGGACATTGCCACCCCGATTACACCAAGCAACGGGGCTGTTATCGAGGTCAACGCGTGCCCGGGGATCAGAATGCACCACTACCCTTCCAAGGGCAAGGCCCGGGACGCAGGACGGGCCATCGTCGATTATCTCTTCCCCCCTGGTATTCCCAGCCGGATTCCCGTTGTCTCGATCACCGGGACGAACGGGAAAACAACGGTGACCCGCCTTGTCTCCCATATTCTGCGGGAAGCCGGCCTCACCCCGGGGATGACAACCAGTGATGGCATCTATATTGGGGAGAAAAGGGTTCTGGCCGGGGATACCACTGGACCAAGGAGTGCCCGGGTAGTTCTCACTGACCCCACGGTTGATGTGGCCGTCCTTGAAACGGCTCGGGGTGGGATCCTTCGTGGAGGTCTAGGCTACGACCAGTCGGAGGTAGGGGTCTTGCTCAATGTTACGGAAGATCACCTTGGGCAGGATGAGATTGATACCCTTGAACAACTGGTTGATGTGAAGTCACTTGTTCTAGAGGCCGTCCGCATCGGTGGTTGGGTGGTGTTAAATGCTAACGACAGCCGGTTGCTCCAACTCAAGGATCGGGTTTGTCGAAAGCGGCGGCTTCTCTACTTCAGCGCGGCCGAAGGGAACCTCACCATCCATAAACACCTGGCTCAAGGGGGCTCAGCGGTCTACATTAAGAACGAACACGTGGTCATGGGAGACAAGAACGAGGAGGTTGCCCTCCTCCGGGTAACCGAGATTCCCATCACCCACCAGGGTAAAGTAGCCCACAACATCGAAAACGCCGTTGCGGCTGTGGCTGTGGCCCGGGCGCTGGGGATTGACCGGGAGGTCATCAAACGGGGGTTGATGACCTTTACCAGTAATCCCGGGCGTTTTGAGTTTGAGGACATCAACGGGGTCAAGTTGGTTATTGATTACGGGCACAATGAAGCCGGATACACCCGGGTCCTACAGGCTGTGGCGCAGTTGAAACCGGCCCGGAAGGTCGGGGTCATTGGGGTGCCCGGCGACCGCTGTGATGAGAGCATCCGGAAAGTAGGAAAACTTGCCGGGCGGGGTTTCGATTTCATCTATATCAAGGAAGACCAAGACCTTCGGGGAAGAAAACCGGGAGAGGTTGCGGGCCTCTTGGCAGAGGGTGCCCTTGAGGTGGGTATGAAGGAGGATGAAATGGAAATCATTCTCTCTGAAGCCGAGGCGGTAGGTACTGCCCTGCGCCGGGCAGGTCCTGGTGACCTCGTGGTTGTTTTCCATGAAAAACTCGACCGGGTCAAAAAGGCAGTTGCAGAATTTAAGCGCTCGCATACCGGTACGGATTCCGCCCAACAATTGGCCGTCGCAGGGGGGTCGGTCCAGGAAAATACCGGGTGACCCTTGGGGCACTGCTTTTGGCGTTAAGGGTGATACTGAGAAAGGTAGAAGGCAGGGAGAGTACAGGGACCCGGGACCGGGTTCCTTTCTTTATCGTAGAAACGCACCAAGAGCACAGCTCCGAGTCGACCAGCCGGGTGGCCTATGTTTTCCTTTTTTTGTCGAATGCCTGCCAGAGGCCTGGAACCTGAAATTGTTTCCAGGCTCTTGTGGCAGGAGTTTCTAGATAAGGAAAGAAAAATATTCGGGTGAGGTGGAGCTAGGTGGCGGCCCTTGTTGAAAAAGCCCCGGCAAAAATCAACTTGACCCTGGATGTCGTTGGGCGAAGAGCAGATGGATATCATGACGTGGTGTCCATTATGCTTCCCATTGAGCTGCATGACACCGTGAGGCTCAAGGAAAGCAGGGGCCTGCTGCCTGGGGAGATCATGGTTGTTTGCGAGGACCCGGCTGTTCCCCGCGGCAGGCAAAACCTGGTGTACCAGGCAGCCCGACTCTTGATGGAAGGCCTCAACTTGAAACCGGGGGTTGGAGTAGAAATAACCATTGAAAAATCAATCCCCATGGCCGCTGGGTTGGCGGGCGGCAGTGCCGATGCAGCGGCGGTTTTGCGCGGCCTGAACCGCATGTGGAAGCTTGGGCTCTCGGACCGGGAACTGCAGAAACTGGGGTCGAGGCTGGGAGCCGATGTTCCTTTTTGCCTGTTTAATCGCCCTGCCCTGGCCCGGGGGAAAGGAGAGGTCCTAACCCCCATCAGGGTTAAGGGCACGCTGTGGTTTCTGCTGGCCAAGGGGCCGTACGTGGTAGCGACGGCAGAGGTCTACCGCCGGTACGACCAAATGGAAGTGAAGAGCCGGCCGCGCTTGATTCCGATGCTGCAGGCCCTTGAGGAAGGAGCCGTTTCCCGCGTCGGGGCCCTACTCTGTAATGTCCTGGAACCGGTGACGACCCATCTATACCCTCAGGTTAAGGAGTTGAAGAGGCTCATCCTCAGCACAAAATGCCCTGGGGCAGCCATGTCAGGAAGCGGTCCATCGGTTTTCGGGGTGGCTCGAAACGAAGATGAGGCAAGGGAAGCAGCAGATACTCTTTTGGCCTCAGCCACCACACCCATTTGGCAAATTGTGACCTGTACCATCAGTTAGATGAAGGTGAATCTTTGCGGGCTTTGAGGCAAGGGGGTAGTATCGTTCCCCATGGGCCGCGTTCATCGTGGGGACGAAAATGTGCTGCCTCTTTTGGGAGGAATCGAAAGGTATGAAGGTGAATGCGCTGGTTCTGGCCGGTCAACCGAATAACGGTGCCCTAAAGGAAATCAGTCCGGTAGCTAATGAGGCTTTTATTGAAATCGGTAACCGGATGATGCTGGAATACGTTCTTGATGCCCTGGCGTCAGCCGATGGTGTTGAGCGGATCGTTGTGGTGGGGCCCAAGAAAGAATTGGAAGAGAAGCTCCAGGACAGGGACTTGATTATAACCCAGTCGGCAGCTACCCTTGTCGACAATGTCCTGGTTGGGGCCGGGGTCCTGCCCCATGACCGGAAGATCTTGATTGTAACGTCTGACATCCCGCTTCTGACCGGGGAGATTGTAGATGACTTCATCAACCAGTGCTGCGAGGAGGAAGCCGACTTTTACTACCCAGCCATCGAGAAGACAGAAAACGAGAAGAAATACCCCATGACAAAGAGGACCTACGTGAGGCTTAAGGAGGGGACCTTTACCGGGGGGAACCTGGCTCTCGTTAATCCAGGGGTCCTCGGGCCCTCGGCTGACATGGTACGTGCTTTCGTGGCTGCTCGAAAAAACCCCCTCAAACTAGCGGCCTTGTTGGGATGGACCTTTGTCATTAAGCTCTTGTTCCACCGTTTAAGCCTTTCCCAACTGGAAAAACGCTTTTCCGAGCTCTTTGATTTGAAAGCTGTCGTGGTGTTGACGCCTCACCCTGAGATCGGGCTTGATGTTGACAAGCCCAGTGACTACAAGCTGGTCAGGGCGGCCCTTCTTTAGTCAGAGGCAAACTGAGGGCCTCAAGGTGACAGGTCAAGGATGGACTCCTTTTAACCGGTGCCCTTCGGCACCGGTTTTCCGTTCGCCCAGCATGTCTGCTGAGCCGATGAGCTGAAAGAAGCTCTGTCGCCTAACCAGCGGGA
>SESX01000067.1 GCA_004367365.1 Candidatus Acetocimmeria pyornia | reverse complement strand
CCGTACGCACGGTTCTGTGAGAGGGATGGCGCTAGCTTGATCACCTAGCGCCACCCTACTCGATGTTTCATGAGGGACCAGGAGTCTACTACGAAAATGCCGCTAGGCGCCTCGCCCGGGGTGCTCCTCCACTCACCTTTCTTAGTCTTCGCCCCTTCGGGGATACGGCATAACCAGTCTCGTTCCGGAGCACCCCGGGCGTGCAACTCATGATACTACCGGATCAAGGGGCCGCTGAATACAGCTTCGAATTTTCATGCTTCGTGGTGCCGCCCTTTGTGGCGGCATGGAGCACTTCTATGAAAATGTCCCGACGGCACCGGCCTTCCTTCGCGGTGTTACGCTCACCGTAAGTTTGTAATGAACCTCGACGGCTCCGGGCCGCAGCCACAAACTCAGCCTGCAGGCCCAGATACGTGCCCGTGGCCGGTCCTCAGCCGCCTGCGGTTCTTGAACTCGTTGGCTGACCGCCCCTCTGGAAGCCGGCGCCTGTCCACTTCCTTTGCACCCCCTTATGCTGTCTGCAGGAACCGGCTTGTTCCTGATTTTCATCCTCCGTGGTGCCGCCGCTTCGGAGGCAGCATGGGGCACAGGTCCGAAAAATGGTACCGTCCCAGGGCCTATCGCCTTTACCGACATCCTGTGTTATAATTAACCAGGGACGAACAGGGAATCCTATGGGAGACCGCGTCTTAGATGTTCCCATCCCGGTGGGGGTAATAATCTTATGAAGGATAACATCCGGCCCAGTGTGGAGGCTGCCTTAGGCCGGTTGGAATGGTCCTGGTTTCTGCGCCAGGCTGGAACACTGGCCCGGGATCTTGGATGGGACCTCTATGCCGTGGGGGGGGTTGTGCGGGACCTCTTCCTGGGTCTGACACCTCTTGACCTGGACCTGGTTGTGGTTGGGAACGGGCCGGCCTTGGCCGAGCAACTTGTTTCCCGGTGTGATGGTACGAGGCTCGTGAAGACCACCGAATTCGGGACCGCCACCATTTTGTTTTCTGATGGAAAACGTGTGGACATCGCCACCGCCCGCCGCGAACGGTACCCGTATCCTGGCCGGCTGCCGGAGGTGGAACCAACCGGTGACATCCAAGAAGACCTGGGGCGGCGTGATTTCACCATTAACTCCATGGCGGTAGTTTTGGACCCCGTGTCCTTTGGTCGTCTTCTGGACCCTTTCAGGGGCCTGGAGGACCTCCACCGGGGCCTGATCCGAATTCTTCACCCGCGCAGCTTTATAGACGACCCCACCAGGCTCTTCCGGGCCGCCCGTTATGCTGCCAGGTTTGGTTTTCAGTTGGAGGAGACAACCCGGCGGATGGCTGAAGGCTGTGTGGCCGGTGGCTTTGTTGCGTACCTGGGCGCGGACCGGCTCAGGCGGGAACTTCAGCTCATGCTGGAGGATGAAAATCCAGACCGGGCCGTGCAGCACCTGAAGAGCCTGGGGGTGGACCGGGCCATTTTTGCCGCAGGCAGAAGCCCGGCCTGGGAAAACATGCACCGACTCAAGAACGTCCGGGAACGGGCGGCTTTTTTGGGCATGGACATCAAGGGTGAAGTAAGCGTTTTCCTGGTTTCCCTTGGCATCCTGAGCTCCGGATGGCCGGAATCCCAACGTCAAGTTCTCTACCGGCGGCTCGGTTTGTCTCCCGGGGAGGTTAAACGGTCCGAATCCCTCGCTCTCGAGGGACCGGAATTGCTTCGCATGTTAGGGCAGAAAGAGATCAAGAGGAGCCGGCTGTACCGCCTCCTAGAGGGTTTGCCGCCAGAGGGTGTCCTCTACCTGGCCGTGATGGCTCCGTCGGAGGTTGTTCTCAGGCGGCTCAGTCTTTTCTGGTCCACCCTGCGGTTTCAGGAACTGGAGATAGACGGGACTGACCTGCTGGCGGCAGGGTGCCATCCGGGGCCGGTGCTGGGCGAGGCCCTCAAGAGGGCCCAGTGGGCTCTACTGGATGGTGATGCTCCCGACGCGGCTGGTCAAATCCGCGTAGCCCTCGATTACCTGTCCGGACGCAGCCGGAGGAAAGGAGATTAAGCCCTTGAGTCTGGGGAATCTGTTGTTACGTGTACCGGCCCTGTTAATAGCCATCATTGTTCACGAGTATGCTCATGCCCGCACGGCGGATGCTCTAGGTGACCCGACGCCGCGTGCAACGGGAAGACTGACCCTGAACCCGTTGGCCCACCTGGACCCCATCGGTCTCCTCATGCTCTGGATCTTCCAGTTCGGTTGGGCAAGACCGGTTCAGATCAACCCTTTCTATTTCCAGGACCGGCGCAGGGGTGTCTTTCTGGTTTCCCTGGCTGGTCCGGTGAGCAACATGGTCATGGCTCTGCTGGTGGTCATTCTCCTGCGCCTGGGTCTTTTCCCCTTCGGATCCACCGGGTGGACGATTCTCAACCTGACTGCCTTGTACAATGTCTTGTTGAGTGTTTTTAACCTGATTCCCATTCCACCCCTGGATGGGTCGAAGGTGTTAATGAGTATTCTTCCAACCCGGCAGGCCCTGAGCTTCCAGCAGCTTGAGCCTTACGGGTGGGTTATTCTCCTGGTTGCCATTTATACCGGCGTGGTGGGTGCCATTATGTGGCCAATGGTCAGGGGGCTTCTGACTGTGATTGAAAGGCTGGCAGGTCTGGTGGTGCCGTTTTGAGGACGGGTATCAAGGGTGGAAAGGAGAGGTTGTCGATGCCGAAAGGACGTATCTTCAGCGGGATGCGCCCAACAGGACGCCTGCACCTGGGAAACTACCTGGGGGCCTTGGAAAACTGGGTCCAGTTACAGGATGAATACGAATGCTATTACGGGATCGTTGACTTGCATGCCCTGACCACAGATTACGAGGATACGAGCCGAATCCGGGAAAATGTTCGCCAGCTGGCCATTGATTTTCTTTCGGCTGGCTTGGACCCGGAAAAGAGTGTCATTCTGGTTCAATCCCATGTCAAGGAACATGCGGAACTGCATCTTCTTCTGTCCATGATCACGCCCCTGGGCTGGCTGGAACGTGTCCCCACCTACAAGGAACAGCTGCGCCAGCTCGAGGGGAGGGACCTGACCAATTACGGGTTTCTCGGGTATCCCGTCCTTCAGGCGGCTGACATCAGCCTTTATAAGGCCGACACGGTGCCCGTTGGGGAGGACCAGTTGCCTCACCTGGAACTCTGCAGGGAAATCGTGCGCCGTTTTAACCACCTTTACGGGGAGGTACTGCTGGAGCCCCAGGCCAAGCTCAACAAAGTCCAGCTGCTACCTGGTGTTGACGGACGAAAAATGAGTAAAAGCTATGGTAACGAAATTCCGCTCGGGGCCGAGCCGGAGGAGGTACGGGCGAGAATCCTCTCCATGATTACCGATCCCCAACGCCAGCGGCGAAACGATCCGGGTCGTCCCGAGGTCTGTGTAGCCTACACCTACCATGGTATCTTTAACGAACCTGAAACCCAGGAGATATCCACTGAATGCCGCCGAGCCGGGATCGGTTGTGTGGATTGTAAAAAGCGGTTGGCTGAACGGGTCATCGAGGCCACCCAGCTTGTACGTGAGAAGCGGCGCCAACTGGAGGCCCACCCGGAACTGGTGGACGAAATCCTTTTCGAGGGGGCCAGAAAGGCCCGTAAAGTGGCGCAAGAAACCCTGGAAGAGGTGAGGGAGGCCATGAAGATCAGCTGAAGGGCAGGAGGCACCTGGACCGGTGGGTTATAAAATCGTCCTCGACAATTTTGAAGGTCCCATTGAGCTGCTCCTTCACCTCATCGAAACCCAGGAGCTGAATATTTACGACATCCCCATTGCCCGGATTACCGACCAGTACCTGGAGTACCTAAGGGCCATGCGTGAACTGGACCTAGATATCGCCAGCGAGTTCCTGGTTATGGCGGCGACCCTGATGCAGATTAAGGCCAGGATGCTCCTTCCGGCCCACCGTGAGGACCAGGTGGAGGACGAGACCGAAGAGAAAGAAGAAGGACCTGACCCCCGGGATGAGCTGGTCCGCCGGCTGGTAGAGTACAAGGTGTATAAGGAGGCAGCTGAAAAGCTTCAGGGACTGGAGGAAACCCAGAGGCGCCGCTACTATCCCACCAATCATTCCCCCGGCGTGCAAGAAGCGGTTTTACCTGCGGTAAAGAACCTTACTCTTGCGAACCTGGCGGGACAGTTCTTGGCCCTGATGCGGGAGCAGGCCTCGCGCATTGCAGAGATCTACCGGGACCGGTTTACCCTCAAAGAAAAGGTCTGGGAGTTATGGCAGCGGGTCAAAAGAACTGGTGCTGCCCTCCTTTTCAGCCGGTTGTTGGGACCGGGTTCCTGCCGCGAGGAGACGGTGATTACCTTTCTTGCCCTTTTAGAACTTATCCGCCAGCGACGGGTGCGGGCCCAACAGTCAGGGTGTTTTGGTGAGATTTTGATCACCCCCTGTGAATTTAGAAAGGAAAAAGACCTTTCCTGAAGAGCCAAGGATTGGGACAAGCAGGACGAGCTAGAGGAGATGGCCTGGATTCGTGCCCAGCAGGACTTCTTACAGAATGAGCTGGCGTGTTCTGAGTGATTTTGTCGTGGAGAAAGGGATAGATGGGCCGGTTGGCACGAGGCTGTTAACTGTGAGTTAAGGGCCGAACAAAGGAGGTCGTACCGGTGGAGACCAGGAAAATGCTTCCCATCCTGGAGGCTTTGTTGATGGCTGCCGCCGAACCCCTGACCCCAAAGAAGCTGGCATACATCCTGGAGACTACTCCAGAAAAGGTAGAAGAGTTGGTGCGCCAGTTGCGCTGGAATTACGACGCCGCCGGCCATGGTTTCGAGTTGAAGTCGGTAGCGGGTGGCTACCGTCTCTGTACCCGTCCGCAGTATGACCCCTACGTGGCCAAGCTGGACCTGCCGCGTCCCTCTCCCTTGACTCCGGCTGCCCTGGAAACCCTGGCGATTATTGCGTACCGGCAGCCGGTAACCAAATCAGAAATCGAGGCCATCCGCGGCGTCAAGGTTGATAGTTCCATTAGAACCCTCCTGGACCGGCGCCTGATCCAGGAGGTAGGTCGTAAGGATGTACCCGGGCGCCCCATCCTCTACGGCACCTCAAGGCAGTTCCTCGAGTATTTTGGCCTGGATAACCTGGACGAGCTCCCCCCGCTTCGGGAATTCGTAACGGAAAAGACTGCTGGGGACAAGAAAAGGGGCAAACTAGAAGATGTAAGCTGATCCCCAGGAAGAAGATAGGATTGGTGTATAGTTCTGGTGGGTTTTGGAAGAATAGGTCTGAGGCTGGTTCTCCCGGAGGTGGAACCGTTGTCTCAGACCTTGCTTTTGGTTTTATACCTGGTTGGCTTGGTGGTTATTCTCACTGCAGTTTACTTTTTACCCGTTAAGTTCAACTTCAAGTACCGCTATCAAAACGGGACCCAGGACCTGGAAGTTAAGGTGACAACCTTCTATGATCTTTTGGGTCTACGCCGGAAAATCCCCCTCCGAATGAGGAAAGAACAAAGCTTCACCCTGCCCTGGCCCTTTAAAGGTCGGATTCCCCTTTTCGAGGCTGAACCGGGCCCTGTCCCAGCCTACGGGCGTCTCAAGCACGGTCTGAAGACCCTGGCTTTTGCCGTGGAATGGGTCAGGGATAACCGCAGGCTCATCAAGTACTTTCTTACCCGGCTCAGTTGGCGCTACCTGAGATGGGAAACCCGCCTCGGGCTCGGCGAGGCCGGACGTACCGGCCCAGCCGCGGGAGCGGCGTGGGCGGTTAAGGGGATGGTTATTGGCTTCTTGAAGCAGAACCGGTTGATTCCGGCCCGGCGTGATAGTACCTTGATCCGGGTCATTCCTGAATTTAACACCAGGGATCTAAGCATCGACCTTCACTGCATATTTGAGGTGCGCACCGGCCATATTATGATCGTGATGCTAAGGTTCTTGGTTAGTCTTCCCAGGCAGTACCTTTGGTTGAAAACGAGGAGGTGGAGGGATGGTGCCAGAGCACCCAATCCAGGGATTGATGAAGACCGCCATGGAGAGCATCAAAGAAATGGTGGACGTCAATACCGTCGTCGGCGACCCGGTTGAGGCCCAGGATGGGACTGTAATCATTCCCGTGTCCAGGGTGGCCTTTGGCTTTGCGGCTGGTGGTGGTGAATACGAGGGAGGGGCCAGTGCTGATAACGAGGAAAGGGAGCAGGCCGGTTTTCCGTTTGGCGGTGGTAGTGGTGCCGGGGTCAGCGTTTGCCCGGTAGGGTTTCTCGTGGTCGGCCAGGGACAAGTCCGTCTCCTGTCGGTCGGCAGGACGGCTGTCATCGACCGGCTGGTTGACCTGGCGCCCCAGGTACTGGACCGGTTGGGTCTCAGGGGACCCGACCAGGGTGGTGAAAAGGCTGAGGCAGGGAACGAAGCTGTTCCCGGGCACGGTATCAACCCGACTTAAAAGCCACGTCGCCGTGGTGCGGCCGTTCGCCTAGTCCGAAAATACTGGTTCCACCGTATAGTTGTCATGAACCCCGGCGGCCGCGGGCCGCAGCCATAAACTCGCCCTCCGGGCTCACACAGGTGGCTGGGGCTGGTTCTCCGCCGCCTGCGGTTCTTGAACTCTTTTGCTGGTGGCCGCCCAGGAAGCCCGCGCCTACCCCTTCGGTGGCACCCCTCATAGAGACTACAGCTACCGGTTTGTTCCTGGTTTTCGTACTTTGGGTTGCCGCCATGGGTGACGGCAGGGGCATTAACGGGGGGATACAATGCGGGCCTTATGGAAGGGTGCTGTCAGCTTTGGCTTGGTGAACATCCCGGTTCGTCTTTACGCAGCCACGGAACGCAAGAGCGTGAAGTTCAGTTACCTGCACGCGGAATGTAGTACCCCAATCCGGTACATGAAGTGGTGTCCGGCCTGTGAACGGGAGGTTGCTGCTCCTGAGATTGTGCGTGGATACGAGTATGAAAAAGGCCGCTACGTAGTTTTGAGGGACGAGGACTTCGAAAGGATTCCCCTCAAAACAACCCGGACCATTGATATTGTTGACTTTGTCAACCTGGGGGAAATCGACCCGGTCTACTACGACAAAACCTACTTCCTAGAACCAGCCGATGGGGGTGTTAAACCCTACTTCCTGCTCCACCGGGTAATGGAAAACACCGGGAAAATTGCCATTGCCAAGGTGATCATCCGTTCCCGGGAATCCCTGGCAGCCGTCAGGACATACCGGGACGGAACCCTGGTCATGGAGACGATGTTTTACCCGGACGAAATTCGCTCGGCCAAGGAACTGGTGGGAACCAGGGAGGAGGTATCCCTGGACCCGAGGGAAATCGAGATGGCTGAGAACCTGGTGCAAAACCTTAGCGCCCGCTTCGACCCTGCCAAGTACACGGACAAATACCGCGAAGCCCTGCTCCGGGTTATCCACGAGAAAATAAAGGGAGCTGAGGTCGAAGAGGTGGCCCCCGTGGCAGAAACCGGGAAGGTCGTCGACCTCATGGAGGCACTTCGGGCCAGCCTTGAGGTTACAAGGGCTGAAAGGCAAAGGGAGAAGGCCCTGGAGGGGGTAAGTCTGAATCGACCGTGAGAAGGCGAAAAACCAAGATTCCTTCCGGGCTCTACCGTGGTCGTTGCGTCCCATGGAGCCCGTCGGCTGGCGGGAACCCTTCAGCGACCCGGGGTTTGCCTTTCAGGTGAAATGGGATGGGGTCCGGATCTTGGCCCTGGTTGGTGACGAGGTTATCCTCCAAAACCGCAACCTGCGGGCCCGCACCGAACAATACCCAGAAATCGTGGAGGTTCTGGAGAAACTCTTCAAGGGACGAGGCGTGGTCCTGGACGGGGAAATGGTGGTCCTGGACCGGGAAGGAAAACCGAGCTTCAGCCGTATCCTCCGCCGCGATTTGGCCGCAGACCGGGTGACCGTACGGCGCCTGAGGAAGGAGATACCGGTGGTTTACACCATTTTTGATATCCTTTATGACGGCCACCAAGACCTTTGCCGGGAGCCCTGGACAAACCGGCAGGAAACCCTGCGGGAGGTACTGCCTGAGGCTGATAACCTGCATCTTACGGAAAACTTCCCTGACGGCAAAAGACTCTTTGCGGCGGTTCGGCGTCAAGAGCTGGAGGGAATGGTGGCGAAGAGGCGTGACTCCCCGTACCTTCCTGGGGTGAAGAGCGGTTACTGGAGAAAGGTCAAAGCACGGCGGTCCTTATTATGTACCATCGGGGGATTTACAGAACGCTTGGGACGGGTTGCGTCCCTGCTGGTAGGGGCTTACGACCAAGACCGGCTTCTTTACCTGGGCCGGGTCAGCTCTGGACTGACCGAAGCCCAGCGGCATGAACTCGGTTCCTACCTGCCTGGGTTGAGCCGTGAGACTCCACCCTTCATTAACCCTCCCCGGCGGACTGACATGTCTCCAGTCTGGGTCGAGCCGCGGCTCTGCGCTGTTGTGGAGTTCAGCGAGTGGACCGAGGGGCTCAAGATGCGCGCCCCGGTATTGGTGGGTTTCACCCGGGACCGGCCTACGGACTGCATCCTTTGACCCTTCCGGGTGTTGTCTTGTCTTCTGGCCGTACCTTCCGTTCCCGACGGCCCGGTTCGGGCTTTTCTTGCGAGGATCCTGGCTGACGAGGAATTGATGCCTGTTGAGCCGGGGCAGGCTGGAGCACAAGAGAGGGGACAGTGAAAAGGACGGGTTTGACGGGTGAAGGTGCGGGTGAGGGTGGGAAATCAAGAGATCGACCTTTCCAACCTGGGGAAGATTTTTTGGCCTGAGTCCGGTTACACCAAGGGCGACCTGGTTGATTATTACACCAGGGTCGCCCCTGTTCTCCTTCCGCATCTTCGGGACCGTCCCCTGGTGGTGACCCGTTACCCAGACGGGATCACAGGCAAAGCTTTCTACCAGAAGAACCTACCTGACCATACCCCGGAATGGGTGGGAACCTTTCCCTACTACAGTCCACACTCTGCGCGAACCATTAACTTCTGCGTCGTCCACAACCTTGAAACCCTGGTTTGGCTTTCCAACCAGGCCTGCCTGGAGCTTCACCCCTGGTTATCCAGGTGCGACCGCCCGGATTACCCTGATTATGCTGTCTTTGACTTGGACCCGGATCCCCCGGCCGGGTATGACGATGCCGTTGAGGTGGCCAAGACAGTCAAGACCCTTCTGGACGAACTCCGCCTTGCAGCCGGTTTGAAGACTTCCGGTGCTACGGGCCTACATATTTACGTTCCCCTCGCCCGCAGTTACACCTACGAGGTGGTGCGCCGGTTTGTGGAAGAGGTGGGGCGGTTGATTGAAAGGGTTCTCCCTGAGAAGGTTACCCTTGAGAGGACGGTGGGAAGACGAAAGGGGAAGGTGTACATTGACTACCTTCAGAATGTCAGGGGAAAGACCATTGTGGCCCCCTACAGTGTACGGCCTCTCGAGGGAGCCCCGGTATCGGCCCCTATTACCTGGGATGAACTGGACCACGTTGCCCCGAGGGCTTTGAACATCAAGACAATTCCAGACCGGATAAGACAGGTTGGCGACGTGTTCAGGTCCACCCTCGGCAGGGGGCAGAACCTTGACCAGGCCTTAAAGGACCTGGGAATAGAGGAAATATAAGGAGGCCTACAGCAACCTTCGCTCCGGCCAATCCGGATCTCGACCGGACCCTGGTCCGACCTTTCGGCCGGACCGGATCCTAGGCCAAAACCCGGACTGACCTTTGCTCGACCATCAAGAGTATCTCCTGGCTGCGGCACGCAACCTCTCGGCTGCGTACCGCAGCTTAGACACCCTTGATGATCTTAGCCCGACCGTCGTGGATCGCTGAGGAGCTGACAGTAGCCCAAACAGGCTACTGCCAACCCGGTAACGACCCACGACGATCTGCGCGCCGGCTGTGGCAGATCCGTTCAAACTACCAGTTGTTCGGACCTACCACAACCTTTGCTCGACCGTTACGGATCCCCAACGGGAACCCGTAACGATCTGCGCTCGGCTACTGTAGACCTCACATGTAGTGTATCACCCCCTGGAGATTTTATTCTAATTTACTGTTCTTTTTCATACAGATTCTAGGAAGTTGTTTTGGACTGGGGGAAAGGAGATTGGTTGACTGGGTATGGGCTTTCTTGATCCTGGCAGGGGTGGTTGCGGCCGGGGTGGCCGGGAACGTCCAGGCGGTCACCGATGCCACCACCCTGGCTGCGGAGGAGGCCGTCGCCTATACCCTGCAGTTTATGGGGGTGATCACTTTTTGGTTGGGTCTCGCCAAGGTCGGTGAAAGGTCCGGGCTCATCGACCTCTTGGCCAGGTTGATGCGGCCGGCTACCTCCTTTCTCTTTCCCAGCCTGCCTCGGAACCACCCGGCCCTGGGGGCCATCATGATGAACTTCAGTGCCAATGTTCTCGGCCTCGGTTCGGCGGCTACCCCCTTTGGCCTGAAAGCCATGCAGGAGCTCCAGAAGCTCAACAACCGGCCCGAGGTTGCCACTGACGCCATGTGTACCTTTTTGGCCATCAATACTTCCAGTATCACCCTGATCCCGGCAGTCGTTATCGGCCTGCGGGTCAGTGCCGGTTCTGCGAACCCCACGGAGATCGTGGGCACTACCCTGGTGGCCACCACCATTTCGACCCTGGTTGCGGTAGCGGCAGATTACTTCTGCCGGGTGATACTGCCTTGGAACAGGACCAGGGGGTGACAGACTTGGCTCCCCTGCTGGATGCTGTTTCCCTGTGGACCATACCCCTTTTGATGACGGTGATTCTTCTGCACGGTCTCTACAAAGGGGTCAAGGTCTTCGAGGTCTTTATCGAGGGGGCCCAGGAAGGTTTTTGGCTGGCAGTTCGTCTTGTGCCGTACCTGGTTGCCATTTTTGTGGCCCTGAGCATCTTCCGGGCTTCCGGGGCGATGGACCTAGCCACCCGGTTCCTGACCCCCCTTACTGACCTGGTGGGGATGCCTCCCGAGGTACTGCCTTTGGCCCTGGTTCGCCCTCTTTCCGGTACAGGTGCCCTTGCCGTTACCGCCGAGTTGATTAACCACTGGGGGCCGGACTCGTTCATCGGACGTCTCGCCTCCACCATGCAGGGTAGTACTGACACCACTTTTTACGTCCTGACCCTTTACTTTGGTTCTGTTGGAGTTACCCGGCCTCGCCACGCCGTGGTGGTCGGAGTTCTGGCGGACGTCACTGGGTTCCTGGCTTCCCTCTACGTGTGCCGGTATTATTTTGGTTGAGTTCTCCCCCGGGTTGCCCCGGAGCCTGCCGATGGATTCCCAAAGACTTGCGGACAAGGCTTTACACGGTCTGTTTCCGGGATGCCACCGGGCCCCGGCCGGGGTGTTGGGTTCAGGATTGGGTTTCTGCCCCACGTTGGAGAGCACGGCCGCAAATACCGGAGGCAGGGTGGGATGGGGGAGGAGGCACGAACCGGTGACCAGGGGACCGGGTGATTCAAACCGGGGAACGAACCTGGGGTACGGAGGTGATGAAGACGCCGCTGTACGGTTGGGGTCTGGCTTTTGTGGCGTCCCTTGCGGCCATCGTCAAGGGAGCCGACTGGTTCACTGATGGTGCCGTCAAGGTGGCACGAGCCACCGGTATACCCGAGGTCATCGTGGGGGCGACCATCGTGAGCGTGGCCACCACTCTCCCCGAGTTTACTGTTTCTTCCCTGGCCGCCTGGGGAGGGCACCCGGGCTTGGCCTTCGGGAATGCGGTCGGTTCTGCGCTAGGCAACATTGGCTTTATCCTGGCCCTGGCCTGCCTGATCCGGCCCTTCCGGATCAAGCGAGGGATCTTTCTTTTTCAGGGGTTCTTTATGTTTCTGGCGGGGACCACCCTTTTTTTCTTGGCGGTCGACGCCCGGGTCAGCCGTGCCGACGGCCTGGTCCTGGTGACCCTGTTGGGGGTGGTTCTTTTGTGTACCATTGTCGTCTCGCGTTCTGCTGTTACTGCCAAGCCGAGACGTGTGGAGGGAGGAAAACGGCCGGGGCCAGGGTTGTACCGTTCCCATGGTGCGCAGGTGACTGGGCCTTGGCACCACGCCTGGTGCAGCTTTCTTGTCGGGGCGGGCCTGGTCATCGGGGGAAGCCGGGTCCTGGTTGCTTCCGGTGAGTACCTGGCCCGGCTCTTGGGGATTCCTGAACTGGTGATTGGTTTGACACTGGTGGCCATGGGGACATCCCTCCCAGAACTGGTTACCTCCCTTGTTTCCACCCTCAAGGGATACCAAGGCCTTTCGGTTGGTAACATTATCGGGGCCAACACCCTGGACCTCACTTGGGTGGTCTTTGGGGCCACCCTCTTCGGTGAGGTTTCCCTTTCGGCGCAAACCATCTTTGTCGACCTTCCAATGATGCTCTTGTTTTTTGCCGGTCTACTCTTCTTTGGATTGACGGGGGGGAGACTGGAACGGTGGGAGGGATTGGTGCTCTTTATGGCTTATGCCTTCTACGTGGGAATTCTCTTTGGCCTGGTAGGATAAAGCTACCCATGCCGCCTTCAGGGGTCGGCAGGGCAAAGATGAAAATCGAATTGGTGTTCCATGCCCCGTAAGTGGGGGCACCACGAAGGATTAAAATAAGGAACAAGCGGTTATTGCAGTCTGCACCAGGGGTGCCAACGAAGCGGTAGGCGCCGGCTTCCTGAGCGGCGGTCAGCGAACGAGTTCAAGAACCGCAGGCGGCGGAGGACCAG